>CAIRLQ010000324.1 GCA_903879465.1 uncultured Opitutia bacterium
TACCCAAGGCAACACACCCGGGAGACTGGAAACCGGATGATTGGCTGGGGCACATTTTCAGGTCTCGGGTCTCGGCAATCGGGAGCCGGGTACGGGTGATCAGGTTCAGGTTCGGGTGGCGGGGAACCTGCCATCTGTCATCGATTCAGTCCTCTGTCATCGACTCAGCCATCGCCCCGATTCGGGTGGCGGGTGGCAGCCCCGGTGGCGGGACTTATCCACTCAGCCCTCAACTCAGTCCTCTACTCAGCCCTCCGTCATCTGTCATCGGCTCGGCCCTCCCTAGTCTTGCCCCCCGCCCTCAAACCCTTCTTCCTCCTTCCTTGTGAAAGCCCTCCTGCTCACCGAATACAAAAAGATGTCCTACGTTGACGTGGCCGACCCGGTCTGCGGTCCGGAGGATGTGCTCATTCAGGTTCGTGCTTGCGGCATCTGCGGCTCGGACATCCACGGTTTCGACGGCTCCACGGGCCGCCGTATCCCGCCTCTGGTCATGGGGCACGAGGCGGCCGGCATCATTACGGGCATCGGCGCCCAGGTGAAGGGATTTATCCCTGGCGATCGCGTGACTTTCGATTCCACGGTTTTCTGTGGTGCCTGCGTGCATTGTAAGCGCGGCGATGTGAATCTCTGCGATAACCGCCAAGTTCTCGGTGTCTCCTGTGGCGATTATCGCCGCCATGGCGCCTTCGCCGAGTTCGTGACCGTGCCGGCCCGCATCCTTCATAAGCTGCCTGAAAGTCTCGGGTTTAATGAGGCTGCGATGATTGAAGCCGTCTCCGTGGGCGTTCACGCCGTACGCCTCACGCCATGCTCGCCCGGCGACACGGCCATCGTCGTGGGCACGGGCATGATTGGGTTACTCACGCTTCAGGCGGCCAAAATTGCCGGCTTCGCACAGGTCATCGCGGTCGATACCGACGACTCCCGTCTCGCGATCGCCAAGGAGCTCGGTGCCACGCATAGCTTCAATCCCAAGACCGACGGCGAACTCACGGAGTATGTGAAATCGCTCACCAAAGGGCAGGGTGCCGACGCCGCGTTCGAGTGCGTCGGCCTCAATGCCACGGTACTCTCCGCGATCAACGCCGTGCGCAAGGGCGGCACGGTCACGCTTGTCGGTAACCTCTCGCCCAAGACCGAGCTCCCGCTCCAGGTTGTCGTCACGCGTCAGCTTCGTCTGCAGGGTTCCTGCGCCTCCGCCGGTGAGATCCCGCGCTGCATCGAGCTCCTCGCGACCAAGCAAATCAAGGTCGACAAGATCATCTCCGCCGTCGCGCCGCTCGAGCAGGGCGTGGCCTGGTTCGAGAAGTTGCATGCCGGTGCGCCGGGGGTGATGAAGGTCATCCTCGCCCCTCAGGTCTAACCAATAGAATCCATGGCTTTCTTCGATCTCACGGGTAAGGTTGCCTTCATCACCGGCACCAGCCGCGGCCTCGGTCAATACTTCGCCCGTGCCCTCGCGCAGGCCGGTGCCGACATTGCGATGTCGAGCCGCGACGCCTCTAAACTCGCCCCCTTCCGCAAGGAGATCGAGGGCCTCGGCCGCCGCACGTGCGGCGTCGACCTCGACGTCCGCGATCATGATAGCATCAAAGCCGCCGTGGCTTCGGTGGAAAAGCAGATGGGGCGGATCGATATCTTGGTGAACAACGCTGGTTGCAACGCCCGCAAGCCCGCGCTGGAAGTCACCTGGGAGGATTGGAACATGGTCCTCGACACCAATCTCCGTGGCACTTTCTTTACATCGCAGGCCGTCGCGCCAGGCATGATTTCTCGTGGCTACGGTCGCATCGTCAACATCGGCTCGGTCACCTGCGTCGCGGGTTACGCGGGGCTCGCTCCTTATGGTGCCAGCCGCGGCGGCGTGAAACAGCTTACCATGAGCCTCGCCGACGACTGGGTCGCCACGGCGTCACCGTCAATTGCCTCGCGCCGGGTTGGTTCAAGACCTCCCAGAACGCCGTCCTCTACGAGAACCGCGAGTGGGTCGACTACCTCTGCGATCGCATCCCGCTCAAGCGCCCTGGCGCGCCGGATGACCTCGCGGGCCCGGTGGTCTTCCTCTCTTCGGAAGAGAGCCGTTACGTGACCGGCCAGACCTTGTTGGTTGACGGGGGCATCAGCACAGGTGCTACTCGTGCCACGGTCGCCCCACCGAAA
>CAIRLQ010000325.1 GCA_903879465.1 uncultured Opitutia bacterium
GACCCCGGAACCTGGACAGGTAGCTAAGAGAGAGTCTTCCCTTGGAGCGGCCGGCAGGCCGAAGGTAAGACATGACCAATACACGAAAGAAACACGGACCTGAGTTCAAGGCGAAGGTCGCGCTGGCGGCGGTGCGGGAAGAAAGCACAATCGCTGAGCTATCGAGCCGGTTCGGCGTCCACGCCAGCCAGATCCACGCCTGGAAAAAGACCTTGCTCGAGGGGACGGCGTCGCTGTTCGCGCGGAGCCCCGGCAATTCCGCCAACGGTATGTCCATGGACGAGGCCCTGATGGCGCCGTTGTATGAAAAAATCGGCCAACTGACGGTGGAGCGGGATTTTTTTCGCAAAAGGTCTGGGCCATGAACCGCTCGGATCGTCTGGCGCTGGTGGACCAAGATGACCCGGCTCTGCCGGTCGCCGCCCAGTGCCGGCTGCTGAAGGTCGCGCGGTCCACCTTATATTACCGCCCGGTTCCGATGAGCGTGGACGATCTGGCGGTCATGCGGCGGATGGACGAGCTGCATCTGGCCTGGCCGTTTTATGGATCGCGCCGGATGGCGGCGGTGCTGCGCCGCGAAGGCTGGGAAGTGAACCGCAAGCGGGCCAAACGGCTGATGAAGGTGATGGGTATCGAGGCGATCTACCAGAAACCCAACACCAGCAAGGGCCATCCGGATCACAGGGTCTATCCCTATTTGTTGCGCGGTCTGACCATTGACCGGCCGAACCAGGTGTGGTGCGCGGACATCACATATATCCCGATGGCCAAAGGATTTATCTACCTGGTGGCGGTCATGGACTGGTTCAGCCGGCGGGTCCTTTCATGGCGGTTGTCGATCGGCATGGAGACGGATTTCTGTGTCGAGGCGCTGACGGAGGCGATGGAGCGATATGGCCAGCCGGAGATTTTCAACACCGACCAGGGTGTGCAATTCACCAGCACCGCGTTCGTGGACGACCTGGCGGACCGGGGTGTCCGGATCAGCATGGATGGCAAGGGCCGGTATCTGGACAACATTTTCATCGAACGTCTGTGGCGGAGCCTGAAATACGAAGAGGTCTATATCAGAGCGTATGAATCGGTGGCCGAGGCACGCCGGAGCCTGGGCGTTTGGCTGGCGTTTTATAATGACGTTCGTCCGCATCAATCGTTCGAATACCGGACGCCACGCGAGGTTTTCGAAGGCGTTGCCTGTGAGCATGTGGACAACCCCTCCGCATCGCTACGCGACGCTCCGGCGTTGCCCACATGCTCACAGGCACATCGTCAAGAGAAAGAAGTAATAATGTATTGACAGGTATATATGAGGGGTTATACTGATCCCCAGACGCTCCCCTCGGATCGGGAGGGGTGTTGGAAACGCGGCGGGACTCTCTCTTAAGTCACCCCGATTCCTGTCCAACCGATGGGGTCCACCTTAGGGGCAAACGGCGAGCCTCACAACGTCTACATCGTGACGGGCGTTCCGGGTGCGGATGACGATTGAGCGTCGGCTAATTGGTCAAGGTGAGCGGGCGCGCTCACTGGGCGGTGTCGCCGTTCGCGAATTCCTGATTAGCGACTCGCTCGCGCCGCGCGTCCAGCGGCCCAGCTATCGAACGCGCTGGCGGAATACAGCCTTGTCAGTGCGTATGCGGTGCGGCAGGGCTTGCAGCGTGCTGGCGCACTTGAGCAGATTTGATGATCTCGTCGAACTCTTGTAGTCGCCTGTTTCTCGCGACCCTGTCGCGAGCCTCTATTTCCTTGCCGTCGGCAATCATCTGGTTTCGAGCACGTGCTGCGTCGGCCCTATCTTGCGCGGCCACGACACAGCATACGATAATAATGGTAGTCCATGCGACGATGCTACCCCAACTCCCCGAGACCTCTCTTGCGGCCACGAATGTAGCAC
>CAIRLQ010000326.1 GCA_903879465.1 uncultured Opitutia bacterium
ATCTCCACTCCTCTGCATCGAGGGTAGGGCGGGTTGTCCCCAACCCGCCGTTAACCCGATCGAGATCTGTATCTCATTCGACGAACGGACGGCTGAGGACCGCCGTCCCACCCTCGCACAAAAGGCCCCCGCTTCGTGCACGCCCCATGCCCACTTACCCCCAACGACTTCGTTTGCTCCGCAAACTCAGTCGTAATGCGTCCACATCCGAATCACCTTCACCGTCTTCTCCTTGGTGTAGACCTGATAGACGAGTCGGTGCTGCAGGTTGATGCGACGCGAGTAGGCACCGGCCAGATCGCCGACCAGCGACTTGTAGGGCGGGGGGTTCTGGAATGGGTTCTTCGCGAGCACCGCAAGGAGCGTCTCGACCTTCGAACGCAGCCCCGCCTTGGAGGCCTTCAGGGCGTCCTTCTGTGCCTGCTTCGTGTAGGCCAGTTCCCAGCTCACCAGCGGAGTTTTTTCGAGGCCTTCTTCAGTGGCTCCTTCATGCCGCGGCGGATGGAGGCGCTCACGCCTGGGATCGCCGACAGGTGGAGCGTCTCCTGGATATTCGCCCAGTCGGCCTCGCTCACCAGCACCGCGTTGCCGCGCTTGCCCGTGATCTGGATCGGTTCGTGGACAGAGGCCTCGATCAGCTTGTAGAGTTGAGCGCGGGCCCGGGTGGCAGGAATCGTCGTCATTAACACAAAGGTACGCAAAAGCGTACGCATGGCAAGGGCGTCTTCTGTTCCCGTTGATTCGTCGATCGGTTGAATGGTTGCTTTCATGGTCGGCACGCCCCCACGCTCCGCATCTCCCTCGCCCCCTCAACCCCGGGAACTACCCAGGGTAGGGATGCGATGACATCGCATCCGCTTGTCTTGAGGTAGGGACGGCTCTCCGAGCCGTCCGTGGGCGGACAGACGTCGATGGGTCGGACAAGTTGGCCCGGCTCATCGAGCGTGCCTCTTCAAACGGACGCGACGCAGTCGCGCCCCTACCCGAGGCAAGCGGATGCGATGTCATCGCATCCCTACCCTGTTACCTGGGGCTGCCACCCGCCACCCGAGAACGAAGGAAACTAGGGCAGCACGCGGTGCTGCCCCTACCTCGATGCAAAGGAAAAAAGGGCGCCCGGAGGCGCCCTCTTCATTTCCCCGTGTCAACGTGTCCCCTTGCCCACGTGACCCTCGCGGGCTCCGCCCGCGTTAGATTTTCTCGAGCGACCAGGGTTTGCGTAGTTCGCGCGAGAGCATCGCGGTCGCGGTGTCGTCGTTGATGAACTTGCCCGCCGCGCCGTCGAACTTGAGTTTACGGCCGGTAAAGATTGCAGCGTTGCCGAGGTGACCGATGGCGGTCGCGTGGTGCGCAGCGAGGGCGTGCGAGATCGGCTTGCGGCGCGACTGGCAGCAATCGACGAATTCCTGGAAATGATCGGTCGTACCAGGGCAGCGCCAGGCATCCGGACCGAGGTCTTTTTCGAACAGGCCTTTTTCCGAAGTGGTCTGGCCGCCGCGGCGCACGTACATCGTGCCTTTCTCGCCGGTGAACTTCACGCCTTCGAATTCGCTGGTGACGGTGAGTTGCATGCCGTCGGCGTAGGTGAGGGTGTAGCGGTAATCTTTGTGGGTGTTCCACGGGGCTTCGCGCATCGTGCCTGTGCCTTCGATGCCGACAGGGAATTCGGCGTCCTTGCCGATTGCCCATGCGGCGATATCGCCGTGGTGGCAGACCCAATCGAGGACCATGCCGCCGCCGAAGTTGAGGTTCCAGCGCCAGTGGAAGTGGAAGACGCGCGGATCATATTCCATCCAGGCGGAGGGGCCGACCCAGAGATCGTAATCCACTTCGACGGGCGGCTTCTCGCCCGGCGTCGGCGCGGCGGGCATCTTGTGGTTGTTGGCGTTGGTGCCCGCTTCGACGTGCAAGATCTTACCGAGGGCGCCGTTGCGAACCAGCTCGACAGCCTTGCGGAAATTTGGGGTGGAGCGCTGCCACATGCCCGTCTGCCAGACGCGGCCGTTTTCTTTCACCGTGTCGACGATCTTACGGCCTTCGGCAAAAGTCTTCGCGAGCGGCTTCTCGCCGTAGACGTCGATGCCCGCGCGCAACGTGGCGCAGCTGATGACGGAGTGCCAGTGATCCGGTAGGCCCATCACCGCGGCGTCGGGCTTTTCCTTTGCGAGCAGTTCACGGAAGTCGACGTACTGCTTCGGTGCCGCCATGCCTTTCTTGACGACCGCATCGGCCGAGGAAGCGAGCACGCGCTTATCGATGTCGCACACCGCGATGACCTGGACGCCTTTCTTGGACATCAGATTGCGCATGTCGCCGCCGCCTTGGGATTTCAGGCCGATGCCCACGAGTTGAAGGCGATTACTCGGGGCGACCGTGCCGTCCTTGCCCAGTGCGGAAGCGGGGATGATGGAGGGGAAGCCGAGGGCGAGACCGGCGAGGGAAGAATTTCGGAGGAATGAACGGCGATTCAGTTTAGACATCTGCTTAGGGGTAGGGGTAGGGGTGGGAGATTAGGGGGCATGCTGGCATGGGGGCAAGATGAGTTGACCCGTTGACCCGTGGGCCAGTTGACAAGAAATGTATCGAGGTAGGGTCAGCAC
>CAIRLQ010000327.1 GCA_903879465.1 uncultured Opitutia bacterium
CTCGGCCGGCACGATCTTCGCAGCGGTCAACGGGTCGATGTCGCCGTCGGCCTTCATCTCGGCAGCCAGCTTCGCAAGCATGGCCTTGATGCGCTCCGCGTGCTCTGGCTGTGCGGCGAGATCCTTCGTCTCATAAGGGTCGGCCTGCAGGTCGAAGAGCTGGGTACGGTCAACGTGCGGGTAGCGGATGAGTTTCCAGCGTCCGTCATTGAGCGCCTTCTGGAATGACTTGTAACCGAACATCAGGAACGGGCGGGCGGGCTTGGACGGATCCTTGAGGACAGCCGAGAACTCGCTGCCTTGGGAATCCTTCGGCGCCGTGACGCCACAGAGCTTACCCAGCGTCGGCATGACGTCGAAGAGGTAGCACATCGCGTCACTGCGCTTGTCGGCGGCGATGCCGGGGCCAGCGACGATCAGCGGCACGCGCATCGAGTGCTCGTAGAGGTTCTGCTTACCGATGAGGCCGTGCGAACCGCGGGCCACACCAGAATCAGCGGCGTAGACGATGATCGTATTGGCAGCGAACGGCGACGCCTCCACGGCGTCGAGCACGCGGCCGACCTGGACGTCCAGGAAACTCACGTAACGATAATACTCAGCAAGCATCGTCTTCACGTCGGCCTCGGGGCGCGGCCATTTCATCAGCTGTTCGTCACGGACCACCATCTCGCCGTTGTCAAACGGGTGTTGCGGCAGGAAGTTCGGCGGCAGCGGGATCGAGGCCGGCGCATAATCGATGGGAAACCCTTCCGGGACGATGTGCGGGTCGTGAGGGCCATCGAAGGCGAGATAAGAAAAGAACGGCTTCTTGCCGTCCTGCGACTTCAGGAACGCCAGGGTCTCATCGGTCGCCTCTTCGCAGAGGTGCTTCGGCGAGATCTTTGATGGGGTCAGCTTGCCCGTCGGTAGCATATCGCTGGTCGGGGCCTTCATGGGATTAGCCATACCACCCACGAAGAGCGCCCGAGCCTGCTGGAAGGATTTCGGCAGAGCGGGCGGTCCGTTGTGCCATTTACCGGCGGCGAAGGTCGCATAGCCCGCTTCCCCAAAGGCGTGCGGCCAGGTCACGTACTTCATCAGCTTCTCGTCAATCTGGGCGAGCGAACGGCCCGAGAGCAGCATCGCGCGCGAAGGCACGCAGGTCGCCCCCTGATTGCCTCCCTGCATGTAAGCCCGATTGAAGGAGACCCCTCGCTTCACCAACCGATCCAGGTTGGGGGTTTGGATAATCGGATTACCCAGCGCTGCAATCGTGTCAGCACGCTGGTCGTCAGCAAAAATAAAAACTACGTTAGGCGGCTGGGCGGCAGGGAGCGAAACTGCGAGACTCAACAGCACTAGCAGAACTCGGGGCAGGCTCATAGGAAGAGCCAAACACGGGGGCCACAAAAAGCAATCTGCCTTCAGTCATTGAAACCGTAGTGCCCGTCCTGCTTGCGGTGCTCTGGAGCATCTGGCTCAACATGCACGAGGACGGAAACAACCTCTGGATGGAGACGAAGGATGTCGGATTTCACCTGTCCGGCGATAGCGTGACCTTCCGCCACCGTAGCGGTCTCGACAACCTGGAGATGGAAATCGACCTCGAAACGATCACCCAGACGCCGCGCACGGAAGGCATGGAAGCCCTTCGCACCTGGCACGGCCAGAATATGTTCGCTGAGATCCTTGAGGACATGCTCCTCGGGCGCGGTATCGAGCAAATCCTCACACGAGCCCTTAAAGAGCTTGATACCCTCCGAGCCCAACCAGCCAGCGAGAATCAGCCCCACGACCTTATCGAGGGCGCTCCATTCAGGATGAAGATTAGCAATGACCACCGCCACCAGCGCCAGCAACGATGCCACGGCATCCGCACGGTGGTCCGTAGCGTTAGCCATAAGTAACCGCGACCCCAGCCGCTCCGCCTGCCGACGGGCATATTGATAAAAACTTTCCTTGATAACCAAGGCAGCGCCCGCAACCCAGGCGGCGGCAATCATGGGGGGCTCCGTCTTAGCGCCGCTCACCAAGGCAGCCAGCGACTGCCAGGCTAGACCGACGCAGAAAACCAGCACTAGCGCCGAGATGAGCATCGTCGCCAAGGTGGAGAAGCGATGATGACCGTAGGGGTGGTCATCGTCTTTCGGCAGATGGGAGAACTTTAGTCCGATGATCGCCGCGATATCGCCAGCGATATCTACCAAGGAATGGATACCATCGGCCAGCAGCGCCTGCGAGGAAGCGAGGACGCCGACACTGAGTTTAGCTCCAGCCATCAAGACATTCACACCAAGACTCAAAGCCACGGTCTTGCCCCCTTCACGCTGGAGGGTTGAGTTCATTTGGGCGAATTGGCGCGAATGAGGTCCGCCTCAGCGAGCCAGTCGATGCGCACGAGATGAGCCGAAGCTAAGGCAGGGTGGCTGTTCAACTCCCGGACGAGGGACTCCAACTTACCCCAAGGGGCTCCGCCGGGGAGTTTACGCCAGGCATCGAGACGAATAAGCAGTTCCTCATGGCCAGGCCAGACAGCGGCGACGTCGCCCGACTGCAGGGCGACTTCCGCGGCGAGATGTCCTGGCCTCAGCGTCACCGCGATCCGATCAGCGTAGGTAAACTCATAGACCTCCACCGGACCTGCCTCAGTGAGGGCGACGCCCGCGGGGTAGGTCTCTTTAATATAAATATGCTCCTCAGGGAGTTCGCGCCCTTCCGGCGCGTAGCGACGTGTCCCACCCGTCACGACCGTGCGCACATGAGCACCAGCCGCCCCAGCGTCCACCCGTTCAAAGAGGACATACTTACCGTAGAAGCCCTTCTTCATGACCGCATAGTCATACATCATCGGCGCCATGCTCAAAGCGGAACGCACCTGGCGCATCTGTTGCTTTTTTTCACTACCGCAGGACTTACCGCCCAGAAGGAGCATCACGCCCAGCAGGGCACCGACAAGGAAGATCACGAAGCGTTCACGCTGGCCCATGCCCTTAACATCAGCCGAGGAAGCCATCCAGAGCAAGGAGAAGCCATCCGCCAGGCGACGACCGCGTATTTGACGTTGGAAAATCGCCAAGGCGGGGCAAAACAAAGCCATGTTGCAGGCCACTGTCGAAACCCGCGTCCGCTTCGCCGAAACCGACGCCATGGGCGTGACCTATCACGGAAACTATCTGCCTTGGTTCGAGATGGCCCGCGTCGCCCTACTGGATCAAATCGGCACGCCCTACCGTGAGCTGGAAAAACAGGGGTGCCTACTCCCAGTCCTGGAGACGGGGCTCACCTACCACCGCTCGTCACACTTCGACGACCGAATCCGCATTACCGTATCCCTGGCCGAGAAACCTAAGGCACGCCTGCGCCTGACCTATAAAGTCGAGCGCGGTGAGGAGCTAATCGTCGAAGGCTTCACCGTCCATGCTTTCGTCAATCGGGAGTTCAAGGCCATCCGGCCACCCGAGAACATCGACACCGCCATGCGTAAAGCCTTCGGCGCCTGAAGATGAAAATTATCGCCGCCTCCCTTGGGCCTTTCGACACTAACGCCTACCTCGTCATCGCTGACGACGGCAAAGACTGCTCCGTCATCGACGCACCGAAGGATGCTGGCCCGCTGTTGCTCGCGGAGATCAAGAAGCAGGGCCTTCGGCTCACCCATCTGTTGATCACGCACGGTCACTGGGATCACATGTGCGACGCACATCATTTCGCCACCGCCGGTGCCCAGCTCATCGCGCACAAGGACGACCAACAGTTGATTGAAAATATCGAAGCCTACCGCAGCCGCTATCAATCAATGCTCCCTATGCTTTCCGACGAAGACTTCCGCTCGGCCAAGGTGGATCGGTGGGTCAATGAGGGCGATACCGTCGAGGCATGCGGACTGACCTTTGAAATCCGCCACGTCCCAGGCCATTGTCCGGGCAGCATCCTCTTCTACTCCGCAGTCCAAAAGATAGCCTTCACCGGCGATGCCATCTTCAAAGGTTCCGTCGGGCGCACCGACCTGCCCAACGGCGACTGGAATCAACTCCTCACCTCGATTCGCAATCGTATCTACACGCTGCCCGACGACGTCGTCCTGCTTCCCGGCCACGGAGGAAAAACCTCCGTCGGGTACGAGAAAAAGCACAATCCCTACGCCAAGCCCTGAGTCGCGTGCCGACGCCCTGCCCTTTCCTCCCGTCGTGCGGTCGCCCGCTCTCGTGGCGCGACCTCAACGAACTGCGAAAAAAACAAGGCGCGGAGCTTTACCGTCTCTGCCTCGAATACGGCCAGCAACTCTGGCTCGATGACCTGCCCGCACGCGCGCTGCTCGCCGTCGATCGGGCGCTCTATTGCGATGTCCCCGTCGACGCCGAAGTGCTGGGCGAATACCCGATGCCCTACCGGACCATCGGCTGGATGGTGAAGCAGCCGAGTGAGAACTTCACCGGCAACGCCCGCGTGCATTACCAACACCTCGCCGACCGCGTTCGTGGCGAACGGGCGGAGCTCAAGAAATGGCGGGCCTGGGCCGCCTGGGCCGTCACGCGGCAGGCACGGCCGGATCTCGACGGCGATCCCAAGCACGTGGTCACCGAACCCACGCACGTGGAGATCGAAGCCGGCTTGCAGGCCTGCGGCCACGGCGACGAGATCGCCGAGTGGCGCAAAGCGCTGGCGGGCTGAAAACACCCTGACTTTCACATGACCCACCACTCTGACCATTCGCTCCGCATCGTCGTAGACGCGACCGACCTGCACGCAGGTCAGCCGGGGGAACGCGCGCTGGAGCAACGCGACGCGCCTGCCGAGAGCCGCATCACCCTTCGCTCGCTCAAGGCCGGCGAGACCTTATCACACGATGGCAAGCACCTGCTCGAAGTGCTCGTCGTCCGCGGACTTTTGACCCTCCACGGCGAAGGCCTCGGCCCTACGTCCTATGTGCGACTGGCGCCGGGCGTCTCCGCGACGTTCACTTCGACCGAGGCCAGCATGGTCTACCTGAACGAACGCACGCCGACGGAGCCCGAAAAGGATTCCTACGCGCTGCGCGGCGACTCCCTCGATTGGCGACAAGGCATGGTGCCTGGACTCAAGGTCACCTCGCTCCACCAAGGCCTCACGAAACACACCGCCTTGGTGCGCTGGGCGCCGGAGACTCGATTCAAC
>CAIRLQ010000328.1 GCA_903879465.1 uncultured Opitutia bacterium
CCCGGTTATAGTTGAGACCCGAACCGATGCCAGAAGCGGCGGAGGCCGAGGCAGCAACGAGGGTGAGGAGGAGGATGGGGGTATGTTTCATAACATCGCCGAGCCAATCGACTCAGCGGCTACACACAACCACTATCTTCTACTATAATATAATATAAAAAGCGCGGCCAGCGCCGTGCTTCCTCCCCTCCTGGCGGCGAGCGCGCTCAGTCGACGTTCTGGGCCGCCAGGAACATGCTCTTCGCAAGCGAACTAAAGAAGGCTTGGTAAGGCGCCGGATCGGTGACCGCCGCTTCCTGAAATTGGGCGTTGGCGCGGACGAGTAGCTGCTTGGCGTTCCGCGGGCGGACGGTGACAGACATCCGCAGGGCGTAGCCGTCGAGCTTGGTCGCGGTAATCGAACCCAATTCAAGATCGGCCTTATCGATGACAAACCCCAGATCCTGCAAGGTCGAGATGACGGTGCGCAGAGTCTTCGCCTTCTCCGTGGTATCGAAAGCGCGACTCTGGATCTGGCGTAGTTGCACCTGATTGGAGCCGACCTCGAGGGCCGAATTGGTCGAGTTATGGACGCAACCGACCAAAGCAAGGGCGGCGACGAGGAGACAGGAGCGGATAATCATGAGTTAGATTTTCTGGGCTTCGAGGAAGACGGACTTCGAGAGTTTCTCGAAGAACTGCTGGTAGAGCTCGGGCTCACGGAGGCCTTCAAGGCGGGTGAGCTGACCGTAGCTGTTCCAGACCATACGCTGGAAGGTGGCCCGGACAACCCACTCCTGGCCTTCCTTGCCGACAACCGGCTTCACAATAATACAGAGGCGAATTTTCTGCGACTTATCCATCGAGTTGGCGGCGTTGCCGCCAAAGAGAAGCGCCATGGCGAAACGGGAACCAGCATCGCTGGCTTCGCGAGTCTTCGAGGCGACAAGCACGCCCAACCTGGTCTCCGATTCATCGATGGTGAAACCCATGTCCTGCCCGACGCCAGAACAGGCGGCAAGGATATCGGTCTCCTTACCACCAGCGAAGCGGCGAGACTCGAGCTGCCTGCGCTCGAGGGAATCGGGCTTCAGGGCGAGGGCGTCCTCGGGAATGCCGGTTTGGCAGCCGACGACCACCAAGACCAAGGCGCAGAGGAGCAGTGGGCGCATCTCTTAGAACTTAGAAGTGTGGTAGGCGAGGTCGCGCACCTTGCCGGCTTTATCGAATTTTACGATAATCGTGAGCGTGCTCTGCGAACGCTCGGCGGCGACGGCGGAACCGCCCACGAGGAGCGTCAAGGGGCCGTTGGCGGCGGTCGCCCGCACCGAACTCGTTACCCGATCATAAATCCAGACCTCGCGGCCTTCTTCATCCGTCGAAAGGATATTCGGCGAGCCGAGCGCCTCGGCGACCCCCGCGCCGGTCATGCCGACCTTGATGCTGCGCTGAGCGGCACCGACCGAGATTGTGGCCTTATCGTCTCCTTTGACGCTGTTGTGGACATCTTGGGGATTGAGACAGCCGACCAGCGCAAGGGAGGTCAGCCAGAGCAAGCGGCGGGGATTCATGACGGCCGACTGTGAACACCTCCCGCACTCAAGCAAGGGTAATTTATTGTAGAAAATTATAATATAATAAACAGGGCGACGGCGGCGGCACCCTTCACCCCCGAGTTGCAATGCCACCTCGAGGTAAGGGCCGCACCGCGTGCGGCTGTAGTTATTTCTGGTAGGGACGGTGCTCCGAGCCGTCCCACCTTCTGCATTTGCTTCGCAGCATGCCAGCCTGCCAGCAGAACCCCTCGCGGCGCTTCGCCGCCGTTCAGCTTACCAATATTTCCCCGCGGAGGCTACGCCTCCGCGCACTTAATCTTCAGCACGTCGTTCGTCTTCCCGACGATTGCATCAGAGATGATTTTATACGCAGGCGACGACCAATGGTATTCATCCCCGGCGGCGAGCTCGAGCTTGGCGGCCAGCGGCGTATAGACGTCGATGATCTCAACGCCTTCCTCCTTCATCACTTGTTCGGCGAGACGATTAATGCGCAGGACGACGGGGTTCTTATCCCCAAAGGCGGTGACCGGCTTGCCTGGCTCAGTGCGGCGGGCGGTATGCGGGGTCGTGGCAATCCAGAAAAGCTTGGCCTTCGGGGCACCGGTCTTGAAGCCGCGGACAATCGCGCGCGTGGTATCGATGACCTGTTGGTCGGTGGCCTTCTCCGGCGTCCAGGACAAGGAGTGGAGGCCGTTGTTGAAGAAGATCGCTTTAAAATCGGCGACCGAAGCTCCCTGACTGATGACCCCATCAACCTTCGGATCGATCCCGCCGACAAAGCCGATCCAGTGATACGCGTAGACCTTGCCCTCGAGCGCCGGCAACAGGTGGCCCCGATAACCGCCCGAGATGGAGTCTCCGTAGAAGAGAATCTTCGGGCGCTGCGGATCGACGATTGTCGGCGCATCGACCATCCAATTCTTGCCGGCGATGGCGCCGCGCGGCTCCGTGGTCACCTTTTCCTTGAGCGACTTATAAGTGAAATCGGGGCCGTACACCTTGAGAGCAGAAATCTTCGCCGCTCCGAAAGGCTTTTCCCGCGGGAGGAGTTTCTTACCCACCCACATTGGCTCGTCGTTCGGCAGCAGTAGCGTGAAATACTGACCGCCCGGATTATCGTTCAAGTAATAAGAGGGACTACCCTTCCGGACCGCGACCGTGAAGGTGTACGGCGTGTTCGGCTGTAGGTTGATGCGCAGGCCGCCGATGTGCATGCCGTTGATGACCGGACGATAGACCTTGTAGGTCGGTAAATAAAGGCAGCTGAGCCCGAGGCCAGTATCCTCGCCATCCTTCTTCTGTTTCAGCAGCACATGCATCGTCGTGCCATCGGTGAGTTCGGGGAAAGTGACCGTGACCTGGACGGTAAAGTTCTTTTGATCAGGGAAGGCCGAGGGTGGCACGCCGAAGTAATGCTCGCCACCGACGGTCACGCTACCGTCCGCCGCACGGACCGCGCCGTGATTGAGTTCGGACGGAATCTGATCTTTTGCCAAATCCCAGAGCGGCGCCTGGGCCGAGAGCATCACCGCAAAACCGAACATACCCAGACCAGAAAGCAGTCGTTTCATAATCCGATTCAAAGCACCACCCCACCCCTGTCGAACCCGAACCAGAGGTTACGGCAGCACCGCGGCGCAGAATTGAGGGCTGAATTGATTGGTGTCAGGTAGGGATGCGATGACATCGCATC
>CAIRLQ010000329.1 GCA_903879465.1 uncultured Opitutia bacterium
CCTCGATTCAGTCCTCTCATTCAATACTCCGATACAGGCGAATGCGATGCCATCGCCTCCCCACCCGCTCCCGCCACCTGCCACCCGGGGCTGCCACCCGCCACCTGAAACGAGGGCAGCAAACGAGGGCACACGCGGGGCTGCCCCTACCCGACCATTCTGGCTGGAACTCTCCTATCCGACCGCCATCTAATACACCATGTCCCCACGCGTATTCTCCATCCTAGGATTATCCCTACTGGCCACCTTCTCTGGCCGCGCCCAATCCGCCGCGACCGTCTTCATCGAAGCCGAATCCTTGGCCACGCCAGGCGGGTGGAAGATTGACACCGCTTTCACCAATATTGTCGGCTCGCCGTATCTGCTAGCCCACGGCATGGGCAAGCCAGTCGCCGACGCCCACGGTTCTGTCAAAATCACCGAAGCTGGAGATTATCGCGTCTGGGTGCGCACCAAGGATTGGGTCGCGCACTGGAAGGCCCCTGGCACGCCGGGTCGTTTCCAAATCGCGATCAACGGCCAGCTACTCCCGACCGAGCTAGGCACCGAGGGGGCGGAATGGCACTGGCAACTCGCCGGAAAAATCTCGCTGACCGCCGGCGAAACCCAACTCGCCCTCCACGACCTCACCGGCTTCGAAGGCCGCGCTGACGCCATCCTGCTTAGCAAGGACCCCGCCTTCACCCCACCCGAAGGCGCCGCCCTCGCGGCCGCTCGCTCGCAGTGGAACAGCCCCGCTGGTGCAGAAGACGCCGGCGAGTACGACCTCGTCGTCGTCGGCGGCGGGTACGGCGGACTCGGGGCCGCGCTTTCCGCGGCACGCCAATCGCTTAAGGTCGCTTTCATCCAGGATCGCACCGTCCTCGGAGGCAACGGAAGCTCCGAAATCGGCGTCTGGGCAATGGGCGGAACCACCCGCGGCAAATACCCGCACCTCGGCGAAATCATCGAAGAAATCGGCGACCGGGCACCCGACAGCCCTGGCCGGGCCGACACGTTTGGAGACGAACTGAAAGAGAAAGTCGTCCGCAACGAGAAGAGCATCTCGCTTTTTCTCGGTCACTTCGCCACGGGCGTGAACATGGCCGGCAACCGCATCGCGGCCGTCAAGGCCATCGACGTCAAAACCGGCCGCGAAAAGATCTTCCGCGCGAAATTCGTAGCCGACACGACCGGCCACGGCTGGGTCGGCGCCTACGCTGGCGCCGAATACACGCAGGAAAAAACCGGCCGCATGGGCATGTCGAACATGTGGTATTACCAGGATGAAACCGCCGCACAGGCCTGGGCTCCCACGCCCTGGGCGCTGCCGTTGCAAATCGGCGATTTCCCTCCGCTGATGAAGTCGAAGTCAAAGATCGACGACAAATCCTTCATGAAAGCCGAATGGTTCTGGGAGTCGGGTTTCGACCAGGACCCGATCAACGGGCTCGAATATATCCGCGACTGGAATTTCCGAGCCATCTACGGCGCCTTCAGCGCCCTCAAGACCGGCGCGCAGAAGGATAAATACGCCAACGCGGACCTCAAGTGGGCCTCGCACGTCGGCGGCCCACGCGAATCGCGCCTGCTCACGGGGGACATCGTGCTAACCAAGGACGACCTACTCTCCAAGAAAGATTTCGCCGACGGCTGCGTGCCTACGACCTGGGACATCGACTTGCATTACCCGCGCGAACAATACGCCGCCAAGTTCCCCGATAATCCGTTCATCTCGCGCGCCCAGTTCGGCCATGCCGGCCCGGACGGCAAACGCGAGGCAGCCGTCGACCGCCGTAACGGCTACCCACTTCCCTACCGCCTCTTCTACTCGAAGAACATCAGCAACCTTTTCATGGCCGGGCGTCATATTAGCGTGACGCACGAAGCCCTCGGCACTGTCCGCGTCATGCGCACCATCGGCATGATGGGTGAAGTCGTCGGCAAGGCCGCCTACCTCGCCGTCCGCGACAACACGGATCCGCGCGGCGTCTACCAGCAGCACCTGCCCGAGCTCATCCAGCTATTGGAGCAGCCTGGGCGCATGCGGCGCGCTTCCCTAACGAGCGAGCTTACGCTCGACACCACCATCGCCGACTACAAGCAACTGCCCACCGCCAGCATGAATTTCGACCTAAAAAAGAACCCTTCCGCCCTCGTGCTCACGGCAGAAGAGAAGGCCGTGATCGCCAAGCTACCGGGTCTTGTGGTCGATGATTCTGCAGCGAAGCTTAAAGGCAAGTGGACGGCCGGCAATAATCTCGAGCACCTCGGCGCAGGCTATCATTACGCCAGCAAGGGCGATAACGAAGCTCGCTTCGAATTCACCATTCCCACCGAAGGCAAGTACGAGGTCTTCGTCTACTGGCAGGGCAATTCGAACCGCGCGAGTAATACGCCCTGCACATTACTCCGCGATGACCAGAAACCGGTCACCTTCAAACTCGACCAGAAGTCGGCGACCACCGCACTCGCGCACAGCATCGGCGTCTTCACCTTCCATCCCGGCGCATCGGCCGTGGTCCTAGGTGGTGCCGGGGTCAATGGCACGATTCATGCCGACGCGGTGCAAATCGTCCCCGTTAAATAACGGATGACTCGCGCGAGCGTCAGCGCCTGGCTGGTCAAAGGATGGCGCCTGCTCGCCCTCCTGCTCGCCGCCCTACTACTCCAGCGTACCACGCCGCCGGCCGACACCGCCCTGACGCGACTTGGTCTGGCGGATGCGCGCGCGTTCTTCCCCACGGCCAAACGCCTGAAGTCAGGCTCAGGCCAGACGCTCATCGTCGAGGACCCCGCCGGCAATCATCTGGGCCGCTTGCTCACGACCTCACCCGACGCCGATGCCATCGTCGGCTACTCCGGCCCGAGTAACGTACTCGTGGCCATCGACAACCAGGAGCGAATCCTGGGCACCCGCATCCTCTCGAGCGACGACACCCCGGAACATGTCGACACACTCCGCGATAATCCAATCTTCGAAAAGGCCTTTCACAATTGGAAACCTGGCTCCGAAGCCACGCCGAAACTCGAAGGCTACGCCGGTTCGACGCTCACGGCGCAATCCGTCGCGGAATCGATTCAGAAACGCCTCTCCGGCAACTACGTCTCTTTGCGCTTTCCCACGCCACTATCGCTGAAGGAGATACAGGAGGCTGGTTTCCCTGACGCCACGAGCTTCGAGTCTAACACCCCGCGCCTCGGCTGGAATCTCATCCACGGACCAAACAACTCTTCGCTGGGTTATGTTGTCCGCACCTCGCCCTACGGCGATGATATCCTCGGCTACAAAGGCCCAACCGAAAGCCTCATCGGCCTAGAGCTCGACGGCCTTCGCCTGCGCAAGGTGATCATGCGTGGGACCTACGATACCGCCGAATATGCGAGCCGAATCCCCGAGGAAGGCGTCTTCCTCAAAGACCTCACAAAGTGGAACGCACGCGAGTGGGCCAAGCGCGACCTGAGCCGCTCCGAGCTCGACGGGGTCGCGGGCGCGACGATGACAAGCCATGCGATCGAAGCCGGCATCAAGGCTCGCTTCGTCGAAGACCTCAAAGTCCTCCCCGCGGTTAAAACCGATCGGTCCGCCCAGCTGCGCTCTACCGCGATGATTTTCTTTGTCGTCGGCGGCCTGCTGATGACGTTCACCCCGCTGCACGGCCGCCCGCGCCTGCGCCGCGCGTGGCAAATCCTGCTCGTGGCCGGTCTCGGCCTCTGGCTCGGCCAGCTGCTCTCCCTCGCCCTCTTCGCGGGCTGGAGTCGCCACGGCCTCCCTTGGACGCAAGCCAGTGCCCTGCTCGGATTGGGAGCCATCGCCCTACTGGTACCGTGGTCCGCACGGCGGCAGCTCTACTGCCACCAGGTCTGCCCTCACGGTGCCGCCCAGGAACTCCTCGGCGTATTTAAGAGGCTCCATGTGGCCGTGCCTGCCCGTCTCCATACCTGGCTCGCCAAACTGCCCTTTCTGGCCCTCGGTGCGGCTTTTCTTGCCGCCTTGGTCTGGCCACGCTGGAGCCTCGCGCAGGTCGAGCCATTCGACGCCTGGGTGCTCGGCGCCGCCGTGGCACTCCCCCTCACCCTCGCTATCGCCGGCCTCTCGCTGTCGGTCTTTATCCCACAGGCCTATTGCAAATACGGCTGCCCGACGGGCGCCCTGTTACGCTTCGTGCGCTCATCTAGCCAACAGGAAGCCTGGACCCGCCGTGATACCTGGGCGGCCGGCATCCTCGTCGTAGGCGCGCTGCTGACCTTCGCCCTGCCGTCGGAAATCCGCGAATACGCCGCGCGTAATCTCAACGTCAAACCGATCACCGAAATCCACGGCACGGCATTCGGGACCACATGGACAATCAAGGTACGAGCGAGCTCGACCGATACAGCGACATTGAAGAAGGAATTCGAGAACGAGATTAACCGCATCGAATACACGCTGTCGCATTGGCGTGAATCATCGGTGACCACGGCCTTCAACCGTCTCGAATCCACGCAGCCGTTTGAGATCACGCCAGAGTTCGCCGAGGTGATGACGTACTGCCTCGGCCTCAGCCGCAGCTCGCAGGGAGCCTATGATGTCACGGTCGCACCGCTGACCGACCTCTGGGGCTACGGCCCCACAGGGAGCAAGCGGCCCGATCCGACGCCAGCCCAGATCCAAGTCGCCCTGACGAAGGTGGGCTGGGAGAAACTCACCCTCGA
Source organism: uncultured Opitutia bacterium (assembly GCA_903879465.1). Lineage (GTDB taxonomy): Bacteria > Verrucomicrobiota > Verrucomicrobiia > Opitutales > UBA953 > UBA953. Next base: position 4,675 of record CAIRLQ010000329.1, read on the forward strand.
TTCGACCGAACTCACCCTGCGCAAGAGCCACCCAGGCGTGACCATCGACCTTGGTTCGGTGCTACAGGGCTTCGCCGCGGACCACGCGGCCAAGATTCTGCATGACCACGACGAGGAAGATTTCCTCATCGAAGTCGGCGGCGAATTCCTAGCCTCGGGTACTTGGAAAATTGGTATCGAAGACCCGCTCAACCCGCGTGCGGTACTGATGATGCTCACGCTCAAGGACGAAGCCATGAGCACCTCCGGCCTTTATCGCGCCCGCCGTCTTGCGGCCGGCAAACCCGTCGCGCACATCCTCAATCCCAAGACCGGTTACCCCGTCGAACCCACAATCGAGATGGCCTGCACACTCTACCCGCGCTGCTTCGGCGCCGACGGACGCTCCACCATGATGATCGCCTCCGGCCTAAATGCCGCCCAGAAACTCGCTGAAAGCGAAGGTCTCTCCGTCATGCTCGTCGATCCCAAGGGTAAGGTCTGGAAATCTTCGTGGTGGGAAAAGACGAAGGGGAAGTGAGAACCGTTACGGCCCGTTAATCGGTTCCTCTGAGAGTATCGAGGTTGGGGCAGCACCGCGTGCTGCCCTAGTGCGCCTCCCGTCTCGGGTGGCAGGTGGGATGAATAAGTTTCGCCCATATCAAGGTAGGGTCAGCACTGCGTGCTGACCTAGTTCGACGCGTACGTTTGCAGAGTCACGCTCGATGAGCCGGGCAGCTTATCCGACCCAACGTAGTCTGTCCTCCCACGGACGGCTCGGAGAGCCGTCCCTACCCTCGAGGAAATCCTAGGTCAGCACGCAGTGCTGACCCTACCTCGAGAC
>CAIRLQ010000330.1 GCA_903879465.1 uncultured Opitutia bacterium
GGTGATCGACTGCGGCCTCCACCCCAAACTCGACGGCCGCAAGGCGCTCCCGCAGATCGATAAGATCCAAGGCTCGGTCGATGGCGTCATCCTCACGCACTGCCACCTGGATCACCTAGGCTCGCTGCCGTTGCTCCTGAAGCAGCACCCATCTTCGCGCGTCTACGCCTCGGCGGCGACCACGCTCTTCGTCCGCCGCCTGCTCAGCAACTCCATCCAAGTAATGAAGCGCCAGCGCGAGGAAACCGGCAACGCTGACTACCCGCTCTATGTCGAGACCGACGTCGAACGCGTCGAGCACGCCCTCGCCGCCGTACCCATCGCCAACCCACGCGTTATCGGCCGCGGCGGAGAAGAAGTCGCCCTCTCCTTCCACCTCGCCGGCCACGTGGCCGGTGCCGTCGGCTGCCTGATCGAACATCGCCGCCAACGTCACTTCTTCACGGGCGACGTGCATTTCCAAGCCCAACGCACCGTCGCAGGCGCCAATTTCCCACGCCAGCCGGTCGATACCCTCGTGATGGAATGCACACGCGGAGCGACGACCACCGTGCCCTCGATCAATCGCGCCGGCGAGGAACGGCGCCTGATCAAGGCGATCAACGACATTTGCGATGAAGGCGGCTCCGTGCTTCTCCCAGCCTTCGCCTTCGGCCGTATGCAGGAAATTCTGATGCTCCTCCAAGAGGCAGCCGATGCAGGTAATCTCGCCGATGTTCCGATTTTCTGTTCCGGCCTTGGCATGGATCTCTGCGACTACCTCGACGCCGCCAGCAAGAAGACGAAACAGGTAAAGTTCAGCCGCCAAGTACTGCGCGACCTCGGCATCCTCCCGCTCTCCCGCAAATACACCCAGCCCGGCAAGAACATGCCCGAACGCGGCATCTACCTTCTCTCCAGCGGTATGCTCGTCGAGAAAACCCCCGCCTGGCGCGTCGCGGCCAACATGCTCGACCATGCTGAGAACGCCGTTTTCTTCGTGGGTTACTGCGATCCGGAAACTCCGGGGGGAGAACTCATTGGCATGGCTCCGGGCGGCGAATTTAAATTCAAATCTCTAGATCACATCTCGACCCTGCGCGCCAAGGTCGACCGCTTCCACCTGAGCGGTCACGCGGATCGCGAGGAACTCCTCGATTTTGCGAAATCCGTCTCGCCCAAAGATATCGTACTCACGCACGGCGACCCGCCCGCCCGTGCCTGGATGAAGGAAACCCTCGCCACCGCGATGCCGGGCACGCGCGTCCACGACCCGGAGCCGGGCGTGCCGATCGAACTGTGAGCCACCTGCCGCAGTCCGTCGAAGACTGGCGTGAGTTCACCCTCACGCGGGGTCCTCGCATGGCTGCGGAAGCATTTCTGATTAAGCTCGGCGGGCTTTCCGGCGAAGAGCAACGGGCCGCCCTCTGCGGCCTGCCCGACGCACGCACGCTGACCCGACGCTTCGAGGACGCCTGGCCGCTGCGCGAATCCGCCTTGGGTGGAGTGCCGTTCCTCACGAAGGATCTTTATTTCCGCGCAGGCGAACCAACCTTCGCGGGCTCCACCTTCCTCCCCGAGGAACTCGGCGAAATCCGCACCACTTCGACCCTGCCCGCCGCCTTCGAGCGCGATGCCGGGGCGATCGATTGCGGGCGCACCCAACTCAATGAGTTCGCCTTCGGCCTGACAGGCGAGAGCCCGCATTACGGCGACTGCCCTCACCCGGATCACCCCGGCCTGCTCGCCGGCGGCTCGAGTTCAGGATCGGCTTTCGCCGTCGCCCGCGGGCTCGTGCCCTTCGCACTCGCCACGGATACCGCGGGCTCCATCCGCGTCCCCTGCGGCTACTGCGGCGTGTGGGGATTACGCCTCTCTCCGGATATCGCCCCCGTAGGCGACATCTTCCCGCTCTCGCCCGGCTACGATACCCAAGGCTGGATCGCCCGCACCGCCGCCGACCTTCGACAAGTCTCCGCCGCCGTGCTCGGCGAAGCACCACCCGCCGGGGCCGGCCTTTGGATCGGCGACCTCGGTTTGGGTATCCCACCCGCGGACCTCGCCGCTATGCGCGATCTCGCCCTCCGGGCCGGAGCCCAGGAAGATATCGCCGCCACTACGTTGCTCCGTCTTGCCCTCACCGACGCCGCTCAGGCTTATCCGGTGCTCGGCGGACATGCTGCGGCACGTGTCCACGCAGCCTGGCTGGAACGTCGACGCAGTGATTATGATCCCGTCGTCTGGGCGCGTCTGGACGCCGGTCGACGGCGCACGCACGAGGAACTCCGTGCCGCCGAGGCGGTGCGCACCCGGATCATCGATGCGTTCCAGGTCGTCTTCCGCCGTCACCACTTCATCGCGCTCCCCGCCACGTTCGGCGGTGCCGTCTCTAAGCATGAATCTGACGACACGCATCGGCGCCGTCTTCTCGCCCTGAACACGCCCGCCGCGCTGGCCGGCCTACCCGCGGTCGCCGCGCCCGCCCGATTACCCAACGGACTTACGGCGGGCGTGCAGTTCCTATTCCCAGACATGGCGAACTTCGGCTGGGATCTTCTGCTAGCCCGGCTCGCCTAACTCAGAGACGCTGACGGCGCATGTGTGCGGCCGGTTGACCGAGCCCTTCACGATATTTTGCGACCGTACGGCGGGCGATTTGCACCCCGCGTTTACGTAATTCCAAGGTGATCGCTTCATCCGCGAGAGGCTCAGCCGGATTCTCGCGGGCCAGGATGTCAGCGATCATCTCCTGCACCCCTTCCTGGGCGACGGTGCCACCGTCTGAAGTCGAAACCCCTGAAGTGAAGAACCAACGAAACTCACGCAGGCCGTGCGGCGTCAGCATCCATTTATTTGCCGCAGCGCGGCCAACCGTAGTCTCATGGACGTCCATCTCCTTGGCCACATCCGTCATCGTGAGGGGCTTGAGCTTGGAGGGGCCGTGCTCGAAAAACTCCGTCTGCCGATCGACGATGATATGGGCAAGGCGTTCGATGGTGCGCTGACGTTCTTCGATGGCACCGATGAGGAATTTACCCTGACGCATGCGCTCCAGAATATAAGTGCGCTCCTTCTCCCCCAAGGCCGTGCCCGCCAGCATGTCCTTATAAGCCGGGGCCAGGCGGAGCTTAGGGACATGGCGGTCATCCATCACGACCTTCCACTTACCATTTTCACCCATTTCCACTGTGGCGTCGGGCGTGACGACCCGGTTGTCATCGCGCGTGAAACGGCGACCGGGCACGGTTTCGAGCTTGGCCAGTTCGGAGAGGCCTTCGCGCACCCCGTCGAGTTCGACGTCAAGGATACGCGCGCACTCTTCCAATCGGCGGCCCATCATCGGCTCCCAACAATCGTTCACTAAGCGGGCGGCCGTGGAAAGACCGCGTCCGCGCAACCGGAGCTGGGCGAGGAAGCATTCCCTAAGATCGCGGGCACCGATGCCGGGCGGATCAAACGCCATGAGCAGCGTGTGGGCTGCCATGACGGCTTCGTAGGGCTGGCCTGAGCGCAGGGCGATGGTCGAAAGATCCTCTTCCAGGAATCCGCGCTCATCGAGCGAGGCGATTAAGAGCTTTAGCGCTTCCTGCACGGCAGGATCTTCGGTGGCGATCCGGGATTGGTCGGCCAGATGCTCGGAGAGCGAAGCCTCTCCGGTCACCGACTCCATCATGTGGCGTCGGCGCTCTTCGTCCTCCTGGGTGTACCCCTGGGAGCGGACCTCTTCGTAATAACTCTCATCCCAATCCTCCTTCATGCGGCGCAATGCGTCGAAATCATCATCACCCAGGGAAAGTTCGCGCGGTCCGTCTTCTTCCGCCTCTTCGGGTGCTGGGGAATTGTCCCCGAGCTCGGTCGAGACCGGCTCGACTTCCTCTAACAAAGGGTTCGCGGCCATTTCCGCGGATATTTCACGGAGCAGCTCGGCCGCGGGCACCTGCAAGATGCGTAGCGACTGGCGAAGCTGGGGCGTGAGGACGAGCCCCTGCACCTGCTTCTGCGACTGATTGATACCTTGATTGGCCATCGAGCGACCGCCAGCAAAGAGGATTTTGTTGTGATTTGCAAAGGGTATAGTGCAACCCATCGGCCGATAACGTCCACCGCAGCCCCGATGGAGTCGCCGTCGGAAATTAGACTCATATTTTTACGGGGAAAGGTGCCAAGACGTCCGCCAGGGCTTAAAATTAAGCCATAGGTAGGTTTGCCGTGAATCGCCCATCACCGCGTCCGTCGTCATCGGCGGGGCAAATCTCGGCGGCGGCGTAGGCTCGGTCCTCGGCTCGCAGGTGATGTCCATCATCTGCACGGGCTGCACGCTCAACGGCAGCAACGAGAACACAACCCGCTACATCACGGTCGTGATCAGCGCCCTGACGGTGCTGGTCAACCGCCTCCGGCGAAATACCGATTAATTAGCGCGGCGCACCCAACAATCTGGCTGGTAACAATCGCCGAGCTGCGCCGTGGAAAGGCGCGTGGCCTTACCCGTGACGGTATCCACGACAGCGATCCCCGTACCCTGCGTAGCCACGACGTGACGGCCGTCGGCGCACCAAGAAGCATGAGAGAGCGCCATCGGGCTGGCGGTCTCAACTGGAGCGACGGTGCCCTTGGCGAAATCGATCAGACCGAGGTGCAGCACGCCGCCCGCGCTGTAGGTGAAGATAATCTGCTGGGCGTTGGACGGATTCCAGCGAGGCTCCGTGCAGTAATTATAACCGGTGGAAACCCGAGTCAGCGCACCGCCCGCGCTACTGGCCAAATAGATACCAGGGCGACCAGAAGGGCCGCTGGTCAGAGCGAAACGTGACCCGTCGGGAGACCAACATGGATCGGTGTTCACGACTTCCTTATTCGGCGCTACGATAACACGCGAGGCACCCTGACCGGAAGGGCCAGCGACAAAAATATCCATGGTACCACGATTCGAGGAGGCGAATACGATCCTTCCGTCGGGTCCGCTACTGGCCGCACCGAGCGCTCCACTGACGCCGACGATGACGCTGCTGGCCGCACCGATCCCATTGGTAGAAAAAATCTCGGGGAAACCCGTACGCATCGAAGAGATGAAGAAGATCCGACTGCCGTCCGCCGACCAGCGCGGCCCGAGCGTGGTGTTACGATAGCTGGTAAGGCGCATCGTCTTGGAACGTGCGAGATTCGTGGTGTAGATCTCAGAGTGCCCGGTGAATTTGGAGACGAAGGCGACCTTGGTATCGGCGAACATCGGCTTAAGCTGCCAGCGGCGACCGAGGCCCACCAAGGCTGCGTCGGCGACCCGGAGTGCTAGCTGATCCTCATCGCGTCCTTCAACATTGGTCTCGAACGCGCAACGCGCGTTATCACAGGCGACAACCGCGGAGAGCGCATTGCGCCCGATCTTCACCTTCACGGACGAGCCCGGGGAAATCCGGATGGCACCATGCGTCGAAAGAGCGAACTGGACGAGACTACCGAGCGTCGGGTCGTCGGAGACGATCGCGACCGGAATAATACCTTTCTGCAGTTCGGCCTCGACGCCCTCGTTGACGACGATGGTGGACTCAGCGAAGAGCGGCAGGACGAACAAGGCGGCGAGAAGGGTGAGAAGGCGCATCGGTAAAGGCGGGCGGAGTTAATAAGGTCGATAGCAGTTTGACCTGACTAGGCCGGGGAGTTCAATCCCGCTGATGCCACTCGACAAGGAAACCATTCAGCAAGCCTTAGGTAAGGTCCGTTATCCAGGCTACAGCCGAGACATCGTCTCCTTCGGGTTGCTCAAGGGCATCGAGGTCACCCTCGACGGTAAGGTCACCGTGGGGCTGGCCGTCACGAGCGCCGACCCGGCTATTCCCAAACAGCTTTACGTGGAGGTCGAAGCCGCCCTGAAAGCCGTCGGCGCCGTCAATCCGGAGATCGCGATTACGGTGACCGTACCCAAGGGCGCCCCCAGCGCGGCCGGAGCGACGGCCGCGACCACCAAGCTCCCGGCCAATGCCGGCGTGGGGCAGGTGAAACATATCATCGCGGTCGCGAGCGGCAAGGGCGGCGTCGGTAAATCCACCTTCTCCGTCAATCTGGCCTGCGCCCTCGCCCGCTCGCTCTCCGACCAAGGCCGCCCTGGACGGGTCGGCCTGATGGATTGCGATATCTACGGTCCATCCGTTCCCCTCATGATCGGTGTGAACGCCCGCCCGGAGCTGGATGGTGACACCCTAATCCCGCTCGAAAATTTCGGCGTTAAAGTGATGTCGATGGGCCTGCTCATCGACGCCGACGCCCCCGTGGTTTGGCGTGGCCCGATGATCATGAAAACGATTTCCCAGTTCGCGACCAACGTGCGCTGGGGTGAACTCGACGTGCTACTGATTGACTTGCCTCCGGGCACCGGTGACGCCCAGCTCTCGGTCGCGCAGTCCATGGCCCTCAGCGGAGCGATCATCGTCACGACCCCGCAGACTGCCGCCGTCTCGGTGGCCCTGCGCGGTGCGGCGATGTTCTCCAAAGTGAGTGTGCCGATTCTAGGGGTAGCCGAGAATATGAGTTATTTCGAGGTGCCCGATGGCTCCCGCCAATACCTCTTCGGCCAAGGGGGTGGACTCAAGGTCGCCACGGCCTTAAATTCCATTCTTTTGGGCGAAGTGCCGCTAGATCAGAGCATCCGCCAAGGCGGCGACCACGGCATTCCCGTCGTCATCAGCCATCCGGACGGCAATCCGGCCCGCGTTTTCCGCTCGGTGGCCCTGACAGTACTCCGAGGACTGGAAGCCGGCGTGTGACCGATTTGTCGCCTACGACTTGCAAGATTGTTAAAAATCGCCCAACTTGGTCCTCAAGAATGAGCGACGTGCATCAGGAGACGAAGACCGAGGCCGATCTGGCCTCCCGTTCGTCTCTTTACGCTGAGTTCCTGGCCGAGCGGGAGGAAATCCTCCGCCACAAGTGGATCGAGTCCGAAAAGGTTGGTCGCGACATCGGCTTCGAGCGTGCACTGATTGACTGGACGCGCCACCACCGGGCCCGCTGGCGCTTACTACGCCGCAGCACCAAGGCGGCCTGAGCCTCCCCCGCCAAAGCAGAAGGGCCGGTCGCATCGCTGCGGCCGGCCCTTCTGGCGTTGAGGAGGAAAAGGCTTAGCCCTTGATCTCCTTGTGCAGCGTGTGGCGACGCAGGGAGGGGTTGTACTTCTTTTTCTCCACCTTCTCCTGGGAAAGCTTCTTGTTACGGGTGGTCATGTAACGAGAGGGGCGCTTGCCCTCCTTGCGGTCTTCAGTGCATTCGATGATAACGATTTCGCGGGCCATGGTTTTAGTCGGTTGGA
>CAIRLQ010000331.1 GCA_903879465.1 uncultured Opitutia bacterium
CTTGGCCGCCGGCTTAGCGACGACTGGTTTGGCCGCCACCGGCTTGATCGGCGCCTTAACAGCTTTGGCGACGGCCTTGGCGGGCTTGGCAGCGGTCTTCTTGGAATTCTTTTCGGGCATGGTATTGGAAATTAGGGTTGGATGACGGTGGGCGCCAGTGCGTGGGATTTCCGCAGGGCGATTTTTTCCGACTGCAGTGCGTTCAGGCGCACCACGTCTTCCGGTGGAGTCGAAGCAATCCGTGAGTCGAGCGAGCGCATCTGCGTCTGGACGTGCCGGGAATGAAAAGCCTTCAGGAGCGTGTTGGCGCGGGGATGCAGGTCTTTTTCCTGATCGAGGCCGGCGTAACTTTCGGCGGAGAGGCGAGCGGCTTCCGAACGCAGGTCGTCATCGAGGGCATTGATAGCCTCGCGCAGTCCGGAGAAATGACCGTTCACGGCCTCGTTCAGCAAGGTCATCAGGAGTTGCCCGCCCCTACCAGACTGGTCGATCCATTCGAGCGGCAGGGACTGGGCGATGGGAATAAAGTAAGCATCATGCCGCAGGAGCAGCAGTATCAAATCCTCCTCGGGGGTTGTCAAGCCCCCCCCCTTGACAAGGGTGGGCAAGGCGGGCTCCTGGGGGCCACCGAGCTGAGCAGCGGGGCGTTGGGCGAGGGTCTGCGCCCGATGACGTTCGTAGGCCATGTGCATTTCCCGGATGCCGATACCGGCGTGGCGAGCGGCCTCATTGAGGGCCTCGCGCACAACTTCTTCCGCACCCGCTTGCTCGACAATTGGGAAAATCGCTTCAAGGAGCGTCAGGCGCCGGGCCAAGGGCAGGCTGGCAGAGCCTTCGGGGACGAGGGACTGGACGCAGAACTGCATGGCGCTGCGGGCACCCGCCGCCAGTTCCCCCCAGTTGGCCGCATCGTGCGTCGAAAAATATTCATCGGGATCCGTGCCGCCGGGCAGGGAAAGGAAACGGATATCGAGGCCTTCGCGCAGGCCGATGGGGAGTAGTCGCAGGGCGGCCTTTTGGCCGGCGGCATCCGCATCCAGGAAGACGAGAAGTCGCTGGGTGAAGCGCCGCAGTTGCTGCAAGTGTTCCTCGGTCACGGCAGTGCCTTGCGCCGCAATCGCTCCGGGGATGCCCACGGAGTGGCAGCGAATGGCGTCTAGCTGGCCTTCGACCAAGACAAAGGGCTCGGTCTCCTTGCGGGTCATGCGGGCCCGGTCGATGTTGAAGACGGTGCGCGACTTCTTGAATAGTTCGGTTTCGGGCGAATTGACATACTTGGCTTCGCGGGAGGGGTCATCTTGCGGCGTGATGTCCAGCGTGCGGGCTGTAAACGCAATGACTCGGCCTTGAATATCACGGATCGGTATGACGAGTCGGCCGCGGAAACGGCACCGCCAACGAAGCGGATCAGGAACGCGATCCACGCCGAAGAAAAGGCCGGTCTGGGCGAGGGCTTCCTTGGTGTAGCCTTTCTTAATCAAACCAGGGATGAGCCGGGAGTCATCCACTGGGGCGAAGCCGATGCCGAAGTCGTCGGCGATTTCGAGGGAGAATTTTCGTTTCTGCGTCCAGAACTCGCGAATCCATTCGCCGTGCACGGGGTCTTCCAGGAAGCAGCGACGCCAGTAGTCGGCAACGAGTTCATGAATTTCTAGTAATTGACCGCGGAAGGATTTCTCACTCTTGCCGTCGCCCCCGCTCTCATATTCGAGCTTGAAGCCGAAGCGGGTTGCGACGCGTTCGATAGATTCGGGGAAATCGAGGCCTTCGCGATTCATGACCAGCTTGAAAGCGTCGCCACCTTGCTGGGTGCTGAAGCAATACCAGAGACCGGTCTCGGGGTTGACTTTGAACGAAGGGCTCTTCTCCGACTTAAAAGGGCTCAGGCCCCACCAGTCGCGCCCGCGTTGCTTCATCTGGGTGTAGTCCCCGGCAAGCGCGACGATGTCAGCCCTTTGGCGGAGCTCGTCGATTGATCTGCGGGAAATTCGGGCCACGGCTGTCAAGGGGTGTCTGTCAAGTGGGGCGGGGCAAACGTAAATAATTCCCAATCGGTGATGGGGGGTTTTCTTAGGTTATGCCTAGGGGTGAGGCACCTGCAAGGGGTCGGGGCGCTATTTCAGCACTCATCGCAGAGCTTATGCCTGATCTGCTTGGCTTGGGAGCGACACTCGGTGGCCTCGGCCGACCGTCCAGATTGCTCTAGGACGTCCGCCAGATTGTCAAGTACGGTGGCGGCCTCGCGTTTTTCAGCACCGGGTAGCTTTTGTGCGACAGCGAGCTGGCGGCGGAAAAGGGCTTCTGCTTCGGTGCGACGTCCGAGTTTTAGTTCCAGCCCGCCGAGGATGCTGAGCGTATTACGAACATCGGGGTGTTCGGTGCCGAGGGAGGAAGTTTCCAGTCTCAGTACCTCGCGATAAAATTCAGCAGCTTCTGGCAGGCGGCCTTGGCGGTAGCATAGGCTGGCCAGCTGCGTGCGCAGATTGATGATCGCCTCCGTTGGGCCTGTGGGCGGATACAGGAGCAACGTTAGGGCTTCACGATAGAGACGCTCAGCAGCGCGGAGGTCATCCATCGAGACATCGATTCCGGCGAGTTCGCGCCTTAGGTCGGCGGCGGTCGCCCGTTGGTCTCGCGTGAGGGCGGGTTTCTCGGCGGCCAAGGCTGCTTGTAAGAATTTCTGAGCAGATGCTGTTTGATGATTGGCCAATGCTACGACCGCTCTTTGGCGCAAACGCTCGGAGTCCGGCCGAACAGCCTCGCCCGCGCAGCCGAGCAGGAGCGCGGAGGCGGATAGACCGCTTAGCCAGCGTTGGGTCATTTGTCCCCCAAGAAGCTCGCGTCGTCGCACTGCGCCTTGAAGTAAGGCGAGGCGGCGTCTACTTCAACAGTCAGTACGTGATTCCCCGCACTGATGCTGGCGTTGGACTGGCCATTTTTGAGACTCACGGCCTGGTTGTCGAGCCAGGCGGCTTTGACGCCGATCAGGATGAGCGGTTTAGAACTGCTGGCTGCGGTGGTGAAGCGGGCGCTCGCGTAGAGTCGGCCTGGATTGAATTCCTTGGGTAGCTGACCGTTGACCAACGTGTAGACCGGCGTGGGTGCGGCCGACTTAGCGAGCGCCCCGGGCGGCTGGTCGTTGAAGACCCAGAGGCGGGCGACGTTGCTCTTGCTGGCGTCGAAGGCACCGGGTTTCCCAATCTCACCTAAGAAGGCGATCAGGTTGCGACGCACCACGAAGTCGAGTCCGTCGATCAAACCGGCTGGCATGATACTTCCGATATTTTCGCGGCTCACGATGTTAGCCTTCAGGATGGGCAGTTCGACGCCAGGCCCAGGGCGGATGAAGAGTTCGGTCGCGGTTTCGCGGGCCGGGATACCTGTCATGACGGTCCGATCCTTCATCTTGAAGGAGAAGGCGTGGTAGCCTTCCTTCACTTTCGCGGCCGGATTTAGAACACTTTCGATGATGTAATCGAGTGGGGCGCTGGCCCCAAGGCTGCTAAGATCGGGCCCGAGCTTGCCGCCGGCACCGCCGATGGCATGGCAAATCGTACAGCCGGCTTTGCGGTAATGCATCTCACCATCAGCGGGGTCGGCACCTTTTTGAATATTCGAGACCATTCCCGCGATTTCGGCGGTGAAGTTGCGTGACGAAAACGCGGCGCCAGTGAGCGGCTCAATCGTCTTCACGAGGGCTTGTCCGCCGCGGCCGAGAGAGCGGGCGGCTTGCAGGGCTGCGGCGATGCTGTGCGGACTGAGTTCCTTGGGGAAGTTATTGGTGAGGCGTAGCGGGAATCCGCCAATCTGCAGGAGTGGTGTCCAGACTTGGAGGGCTTCTTCCTTCGTCTTAATCTGGGCGAAGATTGATGGCAGGGCTTTCATGGCTTCGGCCGGAGCGTGGGCCGCCAAGGCGGGCAGGGCGGATTGACGCACGATTGCCGGGCGGCTCTGGTCGGTCAGGCTGCGTAACGCATCGAGCGAAACCTTCTGGCCGATGGTTCGTAAGGCAGCGACGGCCTGGAAGCGAAGCACTCCGTCGGTCTCGCGACCGGCGAACGTGCCGATGGCCGGTACGGCTTCCACCAGTTTCCACTGACCGGCCAGACGCACGCATGCGATGAGCAACTCGGATTCGGTCTTGTCATTAAGTAGCGCTCCAACGGCGGCGAGATCCCCGGCGGGGCGTACGTTGCGGGTCGCGGCATCGAAGAGGGAATGGGCGGCACGCAGGCGAGCGGCGGGTTGCAGCGCATCCTTATTGATGAACGCCGCATAAAGCAGGGTGGCTTCCGCTTCCGTGCCGGCCTTGCCGATGAGCTCAATCCAGGGGCCGCTGCCAGCGGCATCGATCTTGCGGCCGACGAAGAGGCGTTGGACGTAGGGCGTGGCGATACCGGGGTCGATGGCTTTCACGATCGCGTCGAGATTAGCTTCTTGCCCGTTGATTTTTTCAGGATGATTGGCGACATCCTCCAGCCAAGGGCGGGCTAGTTCGTTGAGGCTCATCCAAGCGGCGAAATCGAGGAAGGAGTCCTCGGGGTTCTTTGGCAGATGGCTAAGCACGGCGGCGGCGCTATCTGGCGTGCGGATGCGCGCCAAGGCACGATAAGCCTCGAGCTGTACTCGTGGATTAGCGTGGGATAGGAAGGGGACGATGAGCGCGATGTCTTTCTCGCTGCGGGCTCCAAGTGATTTGCCGAGCTCGCGCAGGCCGACCTGGATGCTCACGGTATCGTTGCTCTTAAGCAGTGCGGCGAGGTGCGCGGTCCCGTCGGTCCGGCCACTCAACAGCCAGGCGGCATGGCGGCGGGTGACTTCATCCTTCGTCCATTTACTTAGCGCGGACTGAACTTCAGCCACGGGAAGTTTGGCGAGCTCGCGGCGAGCCTGTTCGAAGTCCCAACGGTTGGGTGAGATAAGTTTGGCGAGAAGTTCGACCACGGGTTTACCGGTGAGCGGCTCCCAGACGAGCGGCTTGCTAGCCTGCGGTGCGATGCGCCAGATGCGGCCGTGGAGTTTGTCGCGACGAGGGTCGCGGAAATCCACTTCACCGTGATTGATGATGGGGTTAGACCAGTCGGCGACATAGAGCGCGCCGTCGGGGCCCATCTTTGGTGTAATCGGTCGGAAAGAGACGTCGCTGGTGCGGACGACGTCTGGAAGCTGCTGGGTAACGTAACCGGACTTCGGAGACGCGTCGGCGGTAAAGTCATTGAAGCCGAAGCGCACGATACGGTGCGCGCGGAAATCGCAGGTAATGGCGTTGCCTTGCCAATCGGCACTGAACAAAGGGCTCTGGATGAGTTCCAGTCCACTGAACTTCGGATAGGAGCCAGGGCTGATGCTGCCAACGAGGCGGCGAGCGCCTTCAGACGGAGGGAAGGTCGCGCCGGGGAATGCCCAATGGACTCCCGTACCATCGGCACCCGAGGTGAGGAAGGTCTGGCCGTTGAGGTCTTCCTGCTGACCCCAGGCGTTGACGAGTCCTTTGGAGTGAACTTCGAGTCGCTCGGTGTTCGGATCATACGCAAAGGCGACGCCCGAATTGGCGCGCACGAGGCCCCACGGGGTCTCGAGGTGTGAATGAATGTAGATGGTCTGGTGGAAGTACAGCCGACCATCGATGCCCCAATGGAGCGTATGGATGATATGGTGGGTATCCTCAGTGCCGAAGCCGCTCAGGACGATGCGACGGTCGGAGAGGATGCCGTCAGCGTTTGGCTGGGTGAGGTGGAGCAGTTCGGTGCTCGCGCCGACGAAGCACCCGCCGAGGTTGTCCGGGGCCACCCCGGAAGGAATGAGCAAGTGGTCGGCGATGATGCGCGATGTGTCGGCGACTCCCGTGTGCTTGGTGTCTTCAAGGAGGATGATTTTATCGTTGCCGGTCGATGGGCCGAACTTGGACGCATCGCCCGTCATCTGAGCCGCGAGATCCTCGGGGTTGACCTGCGGGTAGGTGTTGGAAGTCGCGACCCAGAGTCTTCCGGCGGTGTCCCAATTCATATGGACAGGTTTTTCGAGCAAGGGGTTCTCGGCGAAGAGCGTCATCTTCAACCCCTCGGAAAGCTGGAATTCCGGTGCAGGCAAGGGCGGCAAGATGTTCAACTTAGAAGTGGATTTCGGCTCCGGAGCCAGCTTGCTGGGTTGGCCGTTCGAAATGGCCACGACGTCTGCCTCAGCATTGTCGATCAGGGGGTCGAACTTCGGGATTTCCACGGCGTTACGACCTTGTTCGCGACTACGGAATCCAAAGATATAAGTGTAGTTAGCGGGGCGGCTGCGGTGGAAGAAGAGCGAGTTCTTGCGGAGGATCGATGCCCGCAGGGTTTCCGCGGTAGTCGTCGGTTTGTTCCAGCCTTCCTTGTTGACCTTCCAACCCAGCTGGGCGGCCAGGCCTTCGCTCAGCGCCCGATAACCCCGCTCGGTGAGGTGAATACCGTTGTCGGTGCCGTGATCCAGCGTGATGCCGGCCTGGGTCTTCCACTCTGATTTCAGGAACGTCGCGCCTTTTTCGGCAGCGAGTTCGCCTAGAGCGTTTTCATAAGCGGCGAGTAGCTGGTTATGTTCCGAAGGGTCGGGCAAGCCGGGGCGAGAGCCACGGAGATCTTCATGGGCGATCGGGCCTAGAATCACGAAACGCACTTTTCCGCCCGTGCTGTTCTGCGTGATGAGTTCAATTAGCTGGGCGACTTCGCGCTTGAGGCGGCTGGGTGTGTGCTCGGTGCCATAGCGGGCCGGGTCTGGATTCAGCGCGGGATCATTCTTGAGATAGGTGAGCTGCTCGAGCGAAGCGGCCATCCCGTAACCGATGACGGCCACGGTCGGTTTGACGACTTCGAGCTGCTCTTTGAGGCGGTCGAGTCCTTTGGCGACAGGGTCGAAGCTGGCACGGGAAGCGCCGAGGGGAGTGTCGCCGGAATAGCCGAGATTACGCACGGAGAACTTCTTCCCCGGAAACTCCTGGCGCATCTTGGTCTCGATCAAGCCGTAGTTGTTCTCTCGCTCGATCAGCACGTCGCCGATGAGCAGGACGCGGTCGCCGTCGTCGAGCGTGAGTTTACGAATGTCGCTGGCGGCCTGTAAGCTCGGCTGGAAGACGATAAAGGCACAGAGTGCCAGCAGGGTGGGGAATCGGGGCATGTGGGGATTGGAAAGGGTTTTGGGAGTATGGCGAGGCGACTTTCGACCCCGTAGGAAGGAAGTTGTTGCCATCGGACAGTCTTTTAAACCGTTCAATTAAACCGACCCTTTGGAATCAGTCGGCGAATTGCGGCCAGCGTGCTCGAAAAGCCAGCTGAGCGTCTTTGTCTGGAATTACCGGGCGGGCAGGGTCGGCCAAGAACTTAAGCGGGAAGGCCGGCTTGAGGTGGTGGATCTGCACGGTTGTCGCTTTAACCTCGAAAATGGCATACCAGGCGCCGCAACCGATGTCGAAAAGGTCGCCATGGCGGCTGCGGATGCGCCTGGTCCGATGCGGACTCGGGTCTCGGCTCAGGATTTCGAGCAAGCGTGCCTCGAAGTCGATCGACCAATCATCCTTGAGCCAAGCCATGTGCTCGGCGGCCAGCGGGGAGAATTGCACCACGAAGGCCGGCGGTACGTTCAGCGCGGCATCGACCTCGTCAATCCAGCCAGCCTTTGAATCCGGAAAGGAGTCATAGGAGGGGATGTAAGGCTTGATGTCGAAGACGGGCGTGCCTTCCACGAGGTCGCACGGTCCGAGAATCAATTTCCCTTTCTTAATCTCGAGCAACTGCACCGGCGTGATGCCGATGGGGTTGGGTCGATGAGGTGAGCGCGTGGCGAACACGCCGCGGCGCTTCGAGGGTCCGCGGGGCGGGAGTACTTCGGGTCGCCAGTCTTTGTTGCGGTGGAACCACCAGACGAGCCAGATGCGGTCAAAGCCTGCGAGGTCTTTCAGGGCCTTCTGATATTTATCGCCCGGCAACATCTCGAGAATGTTCGTTTCGGGTTGCTTCTCGTCCGGCTGGTGCCGGGCATTGAACTTCAATGGCTTGCCGGAGCGGATAAAGCCGATGGGTGCGATGGTGAGTCCCGAATCCAAGATGGCCCAGACCTAGGGGCGACGGTGGAAAAGGCAAAGTTTCATTGTCTTCCGCCTGTCGGGTCCTACCCCTTGTTTTCCCGGATGTCCGCCGAGATCATCAATCATTCCTGTTATAAGTTCGCGCCTTTGGCCGACCTGGAGGCCTGGCGCATCAAACTCAAGGCCGTCGGCTTGGAGCAGGAAGTGAAGGGGACGATTCTCCTGGCCCCGGAAGGGATCAATTTTTTCGTGGCCGGCACGGCCCCGCAATTGGCTGCGGTGCTCACGGTGATCCGCTCCATTCCGGGATTAGAAGATGTCACGCCCAAGGAAAGCCCTAGTAACGAGCGTCCGTTTCGCCGTTTGCTGGTTAAAATAAAGAAAGAGATTATCGCCTTCGGCATCGAAGGCGTTGACCCCTCGCGCCGCCCGGCCGCCAAAATCTCTGCCCGCCAGCTCAAGCAATGGCTCGATGAAGGTCGACCTGTGACTCTGCTCGATACGCGGAATGATTATGAAATCCGGATGGGCACTTTCAAGGGGGCGGTGGTGCCGCACATTTGGAACTTTCGGGATTTCCCGGCAGCGGTTGATCAGCTGCCGGAGTCACTGAAGTCGCAGCCGGTGGTGATGTTCTGTACGGGCGGAATCCGCTGCGAGAAGGCCGGACCGTTCATGTCGATGAAGGGATACACCGACGTGCGGCAACTCGACGGCGGGATTCTTAAATACTTTGAAGAAGTCGGTGGAGCTCATTACGAGGGCGAGTGCTTCGTGTTTGATGAACGCGTCGGGGTCGGCCCCGATTTACGGGAAACCCTTTCGGTGATCTGCTTTAATTGTCAGATGCCTTTGACGGTCGAAGACCAGGCTCTCCCGGCGTATGTCTACGGTGAAACCTGCCATCATTGCATCGCGGGTAAGCCCCGCGGGCGCGGTAATACCGGCGAGGCGAGCTAAGCTTACCAGCGCAGTTCAGGGAGGCTGAACCAACGCCGTTGGCTACGTGGGACGCGTGTAAGGATATCGGCTTCGGCGACTCCAGTCATGATGCCGGTGTGCACCAAGGCGCCGTCGATGCCGGCCTGGGCGGCGCCAAGAAGATCGTGCTCCGGACTATCCCCGATGGCCAGCACGCTCATGGGCGGCGGGTTACCGGCGAGCGCAAGAGCCGTGCGGTAGATGTCGCCATGCGGTTTACCGAAGTAGCGCACATCGGCCCCCTTGCGTTCGAGTTCCTTGGCGATGGCCCCAGCGGAAGGGCGCACGCCCTTGGGCGTGAGCATCTCGAGATCGGGATTGCAGACGACGATGGTGATGCCGCGATTGGCCGCCTGGGTGAGGTCGCGAATCTGTTCTCGCCAATTGCGATCCGGCTCTTGGCTCGCGGCCAGGATGATGCCCTCGGCGTCGTCGGGCCAAGCGGCGGTGAAACCCATTGCTCCGAAGCCGTAGTCGGTGTCGGGTTTGCCTGAAATATGAATGGCCGAACCGGCTAGGAAAGCGTCGCCAAACTTGCCCGCCCGAATCGCCGCTTGGGCGGCGTCGCCTGAGGTGACTACGTGGTCGATGTGTTCGGCGGTGAAACCGAACTGAGCGAGACGCACGAGGTTGTCCGCTCCAGGCTTAGCGGAATTGGAGAGCACAACGACGAGGCCACCGCTTTCGCGAAAACGCCGCAGGGCTTCGGCCGCGTGCGGGTAGCTGACCTTGCCGTCGTGCAGCGTCCCGAATTGGTCCACGAGGAGCACGCCGTATTGCCCGGCGATTTCGGCGAGACCGGTGATGTTCTGTAGCTGGCTCATACGGGTTTAATTTCACGACCGAGGGCGCGCCACGCAAGTCGGGCGGCCCCGGCGGCGGCTTCTTCGCTCCAAGCGGGTGTGAGTGGGACGCCCAAGAGAGACTGGCGGATTTGTATCCATGTGGCGCTCTGGGAGCCGCCGCCCGCATGGCGGATCGAACGAATCGCCGGGGCGCCGAGTTCAGCCAAGCGAGCGTAGCCTTGTTGTTCGACGCGAGTGAGGGCCTCGTACATGCCTTGCAGGAATTGAGCGTCGTCGCTGGGTCGCGGGACGAGGCGAGGCTGGAGTTTAGGGTCGGAAATGGGGAAGCGCTCTCCGGGCGAGGGCAGGGGGTAGTAATCGAGGCCCGTGCTTTGCCCCGGTTTCATTAGCGCTTCTAGTCGCTTGAGTTGATCTTTATCAAAGAACTGCAGCAGGGTCTTGCCGCCGCAGTTCGAGGCGCCGCCGGCCAGCCAGCGATCGCCGAGGCGATGACTGTAGATGCCGAGTTCGGGCGCGAAGATGGGCTGGTCGCACAAGACTTTAAGGACGAGCGTCGAACCGAGGGCGGTGGCCGCTTCACCCGGAAGTTCCGCCCCGCTGGCGAGGAAGGTCGCGCATCCATCGGTCGTGCCGGCGGCGATGACGATGCCGGGGGGGATGCCGAGCGCGAGCGCCGCATGGTCGCTGACCTGACCGATGGGGGTGCCGACGGGGACGACTTCGGGCAGCAGGCCGGGGGCTACACCAAAGGCGGGCAACCAGCTTGGCCAGTTGCGTGCCATCGGATCATAGCCTGTCTTGAGCGCATTATTCTCGTCGGTCTGCCAATCCGTGGCCCCGAGGCAGTGATTGATCCAATCCGCCTGATGCAGGATGCAGTGGAGGCGAGGAAGTTTCATCCAGGGCAGCGCACGGGCGGCGGGCGAAGTCGCGCCGTGGGCGCCGCTTTCCTTGGGAGCGAGGGTTTTGATTTTAGCCGCCAGGTCGCCCGTGTCGGCGTCGTCGTACATGCGGGCCTTCGCGAGCGGTTGGTTATGATTATCGACCGGGAGAATCGTGCCCGAAGTGGCGTCGACCGCGATCGCGCGGGCGTCGGAGAGGTCTAGTTGATTGCCTAATTCACGCAGGGCGGAGCGGCAGCCCTCCCACCAGTCAGCCGGGTTTTGTTCGCGTCGTAAACCGGTGGCGACGGTGGCAGGTAACGAAGCGGAGCCGGCTCCCAAGAGCACGCCGTGGGCGTCGACCGCAATCGCGCGGACACCAGTGGTGCCGAGGTCGAGGCCGATGACGAAGCCGTGCATGGGTTTTTATTGAGGGGCAGGCGAGCGATGGGCAAGGAGCGATGAGAGCTAAGCCGGCGGGGATAAACAGATGGAATTGCGCAGCATGTGGAAACGGGACAGGTTTTAATCAATATCAGGTTGCGGCAATTCCTAGCATGCACTGGATACTTCGCACCTCACCCCATGCGCATCCTGGCACTCTTTATCGGTCTGGTCGGCGGCCTCTTATCCGCCGCCCCGACCAAGCAGCCTAATATCGTCTTCATCTTCTCCGACGACCATGCGTATCAGGCCATCAGTGCCTACGGCGACACCCGGAAGCTGAACCAGACCCCGAATATCGATCGCATCGGCACGGAGGGCATGCGTTTCGATCGAGCTCTGGTGACAAACTCCATCTGCGGCCCGAGTCGGGCGGTTATTCTCACGGGGAAATATTCCCACATTAACGGATTCTACAACAACACCAACTCGGTCTTCGACGGCGCCCAGCTGACCTTCCCTAAACTCCTACAGAAGGCAGGCTACCAGACTGCCATCGTCGGCAAGTGGCATCTGGGCACAGATCCGACCGGCTTCGATTTCTGGCAGGTCCTCCCGGGGCAGGGCATTTATTACAACCCGCCGATGCTGACCGCGGCTGGTAAGATTCAGAACACAGGCTACGTGACCGACATAATTACGGACGCTTCGTTGAACTGGCTGGAGCGACGAGACAAGAACAAGCCTTTCATGCTGATGTGCCAGCACAAGGCGCCGCACCGTGAATGGGAGCCCAACATCAAGGACCTGAATTTCGACAAAGATCGCGTCTACCCGGAGCCGAAGAGCCTCTTTGATGATTATGCCAATCGCTCCAAACAGGTCGCCGATAATGACATGACCATCGCGCACACCATGACGCCCCGAGATCTTAAACTCGTCCGGCCTATTCAGTTGGATGCCGAACAGTCCGCCGTTTGGGATGCCTATTATGAGCCGCGCAATGAGGCCTATCGCAAAGCCAACCCGCAGGGTAAGGACCTTGTCCGCTGGCGCTATCAGCGCTATATGCATGACTATCTCGCCTGCGTGAAGTCGGTCGATGACAGTGTCGGGCGCGTGCTGAAATATCTCGAGGACCACGGGCTGGCCGAAAATACGATCGTCATCTATTCTTCCGACCAAGGTTTCTACCTCGGTGAGCACGGGTGGTTCGACAAGCGCTGGATCTTTGAGGAATCTGTTCGCACTCCTCTGCTGGTCCGTTGGCCAGGAGTCACGAAACCCGGCTCGGTCTGCAAATCACTCGTGTCCAATGTGGATTACGCCGCTACTTTCCTTGGCATGGCTGGCTTGCCCACCCCCGCTGAGATGCAGGGCCGCAGTTTGACACCCATTCTGGCAGGTACCACTCCCGCCGACTGGCGGACTGATTTCTATTATCACTATTACGAGTATCCGTCGCCGCACCATGTCTCCCCACACTACGGCGTGATCACCGAGCGCTATAAACTCGTCCACTATTACGGCAGCGGTGAAGAAAAGACGGACCTCTTCGACAGTGAGAAGGACCCGCTCGAATTGCGCAGTTATTTCGGCGATAAGGAATACGTTACGGTGCAGGCCGACCTGGAGGCCCGCCTCAAGCGCCTCCGCGGTGAGCTGCAAGTCCCGGAAAAGGATGACCCGATGGCAACGGGCGAGCGTGGTCGCAAACCAGGTGCCAAGGGCAAGCAAGCGGGTGCCGCGAAGAAGCCAGCCGAAGGCATTAAGTAGGTGAAGGTTTGGGTTGGCGAGAGGGTGGGGTCTAACTAGATAAACCCTATGCAACTGCGTGGATTTTTACTCGGCCTGTTCGCCGTTGTCTCTGTCCTCGCTTCGGTCCAGGAGACAGAAGGCTTGCGCCTCGCGAGGGGGAAAGCGA
>CAIRLQ010000332.1 GCA_903879465.1 uncultured Opitutia bacterium
CACCCTTGGCGACCATCTGGACGCCAAGAAGCTTGTCGGTCTTCGCACAGGCGACAACTTTCACGAAACCAGCCGTGCCATCGGAAGCGATTGCACGACCATTGCCAGCGAGTTGGAATTTACCTATGGAAACTTCGATATTCTTGGCTTTGGCGTCGGCTTCGGAAAGCCCCACCGAAGCCACTTCAGGGTCGGTATAAATCACACCAGGAATGATACCATAGTTTACGTGGCCATGCTTGCCAGCTAGGTTTTCCGCGACGGCGACACCTTCTTCTTCTGCCTTGTGTGCGAGCATCGGGCCGACAACGACATCGCCGATGGCGTAAACTCCTGGGAGATTGGTCTTAAAATGAGCATCAATCACAATGCGGCCACGTTCATCGAGTTTGAGGCCAGCTTCCGCGGCGCCCAGGCCAGTCGTGTTGGCCTTGCGACCAACGGCGACGAGAATCTTGTCGGCTGGAAATTCGAGGGCCTTGCCGTCGCGTTCGGCCGTGAGCGCCGAGCCGCCGTCGCTCTTCTTCACTCCGGTGACCTTCGCACCCATCTCAAACTTGATACCTTGTTTCTCAAAGGCGCCCTGGGCGGCCTTGGCGACGTCGGTATCATAACTCGGGCCGCCGATGGAAGGCAGCATTTCCACGACCGTCACCTGTGAGCCGAGACGGGACCAGACCGAGCCGAGCTCTAGGCCGATGGCACCGGCGCCAACGACCACCATCTTGGCCGGGATGGACTTCAGGGAGATGCCATGATCAGAAGAGATTACCGTCTCGCCGTCGAACTTCATGAAAGGCAGTTCGACCGGCACCGAGCCGGTGGCGATGAGGATGTTTTTCGTCTCGAGGGTACGATCGCCGGAAGTGCTGCGCACTAGAACCTCGCCCGTCTTGGCGAGGCGGCCGAGGCCGCGGACGACTTCGACGTTACGCTTCTTAAGGAGGGCACCGACACCCATGTTGAGCTGGGCGACGACCTTATCCTTGTTGGCCATCATAGCCGCCACGTCGAAGGTGATCTTTTCTGCACCCACCAATCCGTGTTTCTTGCCGTGCAAGGCGTGCTGGTAGACTTCGGTAGAGTGCAAGAGGGCTTTGGATGGGATGCAACCTACGTTCAGACAGGTGCCGCCGAGAGAGTTATCCTTCTCCACCAAGGCAACCTTGAGCCCGAGCTGGCCTGCCTTGATGGCGGCGACATAGCCACCAGGGCCGGAGCCGATTACGACGAGATCGAATTGAGACATATTTTTAGGTAAGGGGGACGGGATTAGACGCCAAAGAGCAGACGCTGCGGATCCTCGATGAGCTGACGGACCTTCACCAGGAAAGTCACGGCCTCTTTGCCGTCGATGATGCGATGATCATACGACAGGGCGAGGTACATGATTGGACGAATGACCACCTGGCCGTTTTCGGCGACGGGGCGCTCGACGATATTATGCAGACCCATGATCGCCGCCTGAGGGTGGTTGAGGATCGGGGTCGAGAGCATCGAGCCGTAGATGCCGCCATTAGAGATGGTGAAAATGCCGCCCTGAAGTTCAGGTAGCTGAATCTTGCCGTCGCGGGCGCGCTTACCGAAATCACCGATAGCTTTCTCGATGCCAGCGAAATTTAGCTGATCACAATCGCGGACGACCGGAACCATGAGCCCCTTGTCGGTGCCCACGGCCACTCCGATATCATAGAAATTATTTTCGACGATATCTTCGCCATCGAGCTGGGCGTTGACAGGGCGAACCTCCTTGAGCGCCTGGACGGCGGCCTTCACGAAGAAGGACATGAAGCCCAGCTTGACCCCGTATTTCTTGAGAAATTCTTCGCCGTGTCGTTTGCGCAACTCCATCACTGGGGCCATATTGACCTCATTGAAAGTAGTAAGCATGGCGGTCTCGGACTTGGCCTGGACCAGACGTTCGGCGATTTTGCGGCGTAACGGCGACATGCGCTTACGGGTGGTGCGCCCCTCACGCGAGGGGATGACCACGGCGGCCGGTGCCGAAGAAGGCAATGCGGACTGACTAGGGGCACCAGCAGCTGGAGCTGGGGCGGCAACTGCGAGAATTGGAGACTGCCCAGACAGTGCTGCCAGCATATCGCCCTTGGTTACGCGACCAGCCTTACCCGAGCCCTCGACGCTGGCTGGATCAAGACCCGTCTCGGCCGAGAGGCGACGGACGGCAGGGGAGACTTCTGCGGCCGCACCCGACTTAACTAAGACTTCCTTGGTGGCGGGAGCAGCAGTAGCGACATGGACTGCCTTAGCTGTCGTCTGCGGGGCTGGCGCAGAGGCTACTGGTGGATTACCCGCGGCACCGGCTTCGATGGAGGCGACGACTTGACCGACAAGCACTTCGGTGCCGGCGGCGACCACAATCGTGATCTTCCCATCGACTTCAGCGGTGCCTTCCGAGGTCACCTTATCTGTCTCGTATGAGAAAAGAGCCTGGCCCTTGCGGACGGCATCTCCGGTTTGTACCAGCCAAGTAGCCAGCAGGCCTCCGGTGATAGATTCGCCCATGGGAGGGATTTTGACTTCGACGGCCATGAAATTAGGTAAGTGAAACCTTGGAAGCCCTTCTGGTCTGTTTCAACGGGGAAATGACCCTTTAATCGACCTAAGAGAGCCGATTAGGGGGTAGTAGGATGTCTGCCTAAACGGAGAATTTCGCCTACTGACCCCCATTAGGCCGAAAAGGCCTGCCGAATAAGGTCAGCCTGTTCGATCTTATGAACCGCCAGCGAACCGACCGCCGGGGAGGCGGCCGCATCACGACCAGCATAGGCAGGGCGAATACCGACCGCATCTTGGATGAGGTCGGAGACAAAGGACCATCCACCCATATTGCGGGGCTCATCCTGGACCCAGACGATTTTGGCGGGAGAGCCAAGGTCGGCGTGGAGCTTCTTGAGCGTTTCAGCATCAAACGGGTAGAACTGCTCAACACGCAAAATCGTGGTCGCAGTGTCCTTGCGAGCGATGCGTTCGGCGTCCAATTCGTAGAAGACTTTGCCCGAGCAAAGTAACAGACGTTCGGTTTTAGGTGCGGGGGTGGAGTCGGCAAGAATTGCGTGAAATCTTCCTTCGGTAAGTTCGGCTAACTTGCTCACGCATGACTTATGGCGCAACAGGCTCTTCGGAGTCATGACCACCAGTGGCTTGCGGTAGTCAGATTTGACCTGACGGCGAAGCACGTGGAAGAGTTGGCCCGGTGTCGAAGGTTGCACGACCTGAAGATTATTTTCCGCACAAAGCTGAAGGAATCTTTCAAGGCGGGCGGATGAATGCTCCGGACCCTGGCCTTCATAACCGTGTGGCAGCAACATAACCAAGCCGCTATCCTGACCCCACTTCGATTCCGCCGAAGCGAGGAATTGGTCGATCATGATCTGCGCACCGTTGGCGAAGTCGCCGAACTGGGCCTCCCAGATGACTAACGAATCTTTGGCCTCGAGCGAGTACCCGTAATCAAAGCCGAGGACCGCGTATTCCGAGAGAGAGGAATTAACCAACTCAATTTCGGCGCCGGCAATCGAACCAAGCGGACAATACTCCGCATCATTGGAAGGGTCATGCAACACGGCATGACGGTGAGAGAAAGTGCCTCGTTCGCAGTCTTGACCGGAGATACGCACCGGGTAGCCCTCCGCCAACAAAGACGCAAAAGCCAGGCCTTCGCCCAAACTCCAGTCAAAGTTGGCGCCGGACTTGAAAGCTTCGGCCTTAATGTCGAGCAGTCGCTTGATTTTCGGATTAGGTGAGAAGTCCGGAGGCATCTGCCAAAGTACCGGGGCCACCTTGGCCAAGAGTTCGGCGGGGACGGAGGTGTCCACTAGGTGCTGGTAAGGCGATATAAACGGACGGACGCCGGGAGGATTTTTCTTATGCTCCTCGACCTCGACGGCAAGGGCGGCCTGGGCACGCTCTTGTGCGGCGTTCAGCAGGACGTCGAATTCCGTGCGAAGGGTGATTAATTCGCCGTCGGGTGCAGAACCGGATTCCGTGAGACGCGAAGCGTAAAGCTCAGACACGCTCGAATGAGCGGTGATATTACGGTAAAGCACTGGCTGCGTGAAAGCCGGCTCGTCCGTCTCGTTATGACCGTAACGGCGGTAGCAAACGATGTCGACGACGGCATCCGCTCCGAATTTCTTGCGATAGTCCAAGGCAATCTCCGTTGCGAGAATCACTGCATCTGGATCATCGCCGTTGGCGTGCAGAATGGGTGCTTCGGTAAACTTGGCAATTTCAGTGCAATGGCGACCGGTGCGAGCCTCGTCAGGATTAGTGGTGAAGCCGACCTGGTTATTGCTGACGAGATGGAGCGTGCCGCCCACAGAGTAACCCTTGAGGCCGGCGAGATTAAGGGTCTCCATGACGATACCCTGACCGGCAAACGCAGCGTCTCCGTGAATGAGTACCGGCAGAGCCTTCGAGCGATCGGAGCCACCCTGGAGATCGACGAGCGCTCGCGTCCGCCCGAGGACCACGGGATTGACGGCTTCCAGGTGGCTGGGGTTGTAGGCTAAAGTAATACTGACTTCTTTGCCATCGACCACGCGGGCCCCGGCGTAACCCAGGTGATATTTGACGTCACCGTCGCCATGAGAGGTGTCGGGAATATGATTTTCGGAGTACGCACCATACAGGGCTTCGGCTTTTTTACCGCAAATGTTGACGAGGACATTCAAGCGGCCGCGGTGGGCCATGCCGATGACCACGTCGGCCACACCGTCGCTGGGCGCACGATCAATCACTTTGTCGAGAGCCGCCAACAGAACTTCGCCACCTTCAACAGAGAAGCGCTTGGCCCCAACGAAAGTCTTGTGCAGGAAGCGCTCAAACTGCTCAGCTTGGACGATGGAACGAAGGAACCGGCGGCGGGCCGCGGCGTCATAGGCAGGGCGGAGGCCGCAGGATTCAATGCGCTCCTGAAGCCAGCGGCGGCGCTCACCATCCTGAATATGGGTGAACTCGACGCCGATAGGTCCGCAGTAGATGGATTTAAGTTTGGCGAGGATCTCGGACAAAGGCATGACCTTGCCGCCCTGGAAGTCGCCCGTATGGAATGACTGCGTCGCTGGAATATTATCAAGGCCAAGGGACTTGTCTGACAACTCAAAGTGCGGGACCGGGTCGAAAAGGGGATTGATGCGCGACTGTAGGTGACCCAGCACGCGATAAGCTTGGATGGCCGCGAGGACTTTCCACTGTGACACAGCATCCACTCCGACGGAGGCAGCCGCACCTTTTACGGCCTTAGGTGGAAGACTCATGCCGAGCTCAAAACCCTCGAAGAAGGCACGCCATTCGGCGTTCACCGAAGATGGGTCCTGGGACCATTGTTCGTGATAGGCGGCGATGAGGTCCGCATTCCAGCGTGTTCCGACACTAAGATGTTTCATTTAAGTACCTGTAAAAGGGAGGTAAACCTTGGACACTTTGACCCGTATTAACAAGCCCAGACCCTGCCCAAAAAAAGCCAGACTTTGGGGATTGTAAGGACAAAATCAGGGAAGTTTAATGCGGGTCCGTCGATGTCGTCCCCGCGTCCGGCCAATAGATCCTACTCCACGGAAGCGTTGGAGAGGTGGTTTGCGTCTCTACCCGAGGAATGGGAGAATGCATTCAAGGAAGCAGATCTCGTGGAAGGACGCCGGCTTTATACGGAAGGCCTCGTCCGACAGATTGAATTAAAACCTGAGAACGCCGAAGCTTTGACGAAGACGGACACTCAGACGGTCCGAGCTGTAATCGAGATCAGTGACGGTAAGCTCGAGTGGCGCACTTCTTTGCCCGAGGAGGAAAACGGTGCGCCGTTTGCCGTCGCCGCCATGTATGAGGTAGAAGAGCTGCTCGCTGATGAGATTCCCGCCATCGACGATTCAGCTCCCGCGGGCGAAATACCCGCCCCCAAGGAACCTGAACGGAAAGAGAACGGCGGCCGCACCGCGCTCAAGTTGCAAATCACTTTTGACCTAACTTCCGACGGCTTAAAATCCTCCGCATCCTGGGGCGGACGAGGAGGGCATGCCTGGAACTGTTTTGGCCCCGGTGCAATACCCGGCGATGAGCTCTCCGATGAGCAACGCCAGACGCTCTTTCGGTTTAGCACCGTAGCGCATCGCGCCGGCTTTGTTTATAGCAAGACCGCGGGCACCTGGGCCATGGATAATATCGGACGCATCGAGCGCTTCGTCCGAGAGGAACTCAATGAATGGCGCAAACGGTTTAAACTGATTGGAGAGGAATCCCTGAATATAGTCCGCAACGAACAGCTCCAGGTCGCGGTCGATGCGGACGCTGAGTCAGCCGCTGACGGGAAATCGTTCAAGCTCAACTGGCGACTCAAGGCAGGCGGCCATCGCCTGCTGGCCGATGAGCAGAAACTCCTCCTTAAAGCCGGCGGCCGACCGGTGATCCTCCCAGGCAAAGGCGTCGTCGCCTACAATGCCGCGGTGGCCGACTTCTCCGAAGACTGGCGGGCCAAGGACGGAGAAGTCCCTCGATACCTGCTCCTCTCTCTCTTCGATCATGCCGCGGTAGGCGCGCTTAAACTGAACGACGACCTCAAGGCCTGGAAGGATCAGCTGCTTCATGAGCCTACGCCGCCTGACAATTTACCCGCCCATCTACGCCCTTATCAGGCCAAGGGCGTGGCCTGGCTGGGGCGCCTCTGTGACCTTGGCTCCCATCCGTTACTCGCCGATGAGATGGGCCTCGGCAAAACTGTGCAGGTGCTTGCGCTCCTTGCATCACGCCCCGCCGGAGAACGCTCTTTGATCGTTTGTCCCGCAAGCGTGATTCCGGTTTGGCTGGGCGAAATCAAACGTTTCCACCCGGAACTCAGCGCCAGCACCGCCGTCCTCACGGCGGATGACGATTTTGCCAAGAATCCCGAGGCGAAACTCTGGATTTCCAGTTACACGCAGCTTCGTCGACACGCGGACTTGCTCATAAAATACCGCTTCGGCTACGCAGTTCTCGATGAAGCTCAGGCAATCAAGAATCCTGAGTCCAAGACGACCCAGACGTGTATCTCCGTGCAAGCCGATCATCGGATTGCGATCACCGGAACGCCTTTAGAGAATCGTCCCACGGACTTGTGGACGATTTTTCGCTTCCTGATGCCGGGGCTCCTTGGCAAGCGGGCGAACTTCGAACGCATGATGCTGCGCGACCCTTCGGTCGCCCTCGGCAAGGTACGTCGTCAGGTTTCGCCGTTCATTCTCCGTCGACTCAAGCGGCATGTCGCCTCCGATATCCCCCCGAAGATGGAAGTGGTACTGCCTTGTCCTTTAACCCATGAGCAACGCTCTCTATACCAGCACCTCACCCAAGGTAGCGGGCTTTCGGGCGAACTCGCCAGCCTCCTGTCCAAGGATGCTACCTCGGTCCTCACGCTCCTCATGCGTCTGCGGCAAGTCTGTTGCGATCCTGGCCTACTTCCGGAGAATTCGCATTGCCCCTCGAGTCACTCCGGCAAGGTGACGCTGTTGGTTTCCAAACTTTCCGAAATTGCCGCCAACGGCTCCAAGGCCGTCGTCTTCTCGCAGTTCGTTTCGTTGATCGAGCGTGTGAAATCAGCCTTGGCCCGGGATCTGCCGTCGCTACCGATCTATGAACTGACCGGCGAGACCAAGGA
>CAIRLQ010000333.1 GCA_903879465.1 uncultured Opitutia bacterium
ACCGGTAAAATCGCGCCGCATAAGTAACGCCTTACGCTTGCGGGGCGGGCGGGGCCGGGTAGGAATGATGTCTCCCCTATGAGCCCTACTCGTCGATCATTCCTTGGTTCCCTTGGCGGCTTGGCCGCAGGTTACGCCCTCGCTCCCGCCCTGCGCGCGGCGGAGGCCAGCGGTAAACCCCTCGGCTTGGCGTTGTGCGGTCTGGGTGGCTACTCGAATGGCGAACTGTCGCCCGCGCTGCTGGAGACGAAGAACGTCAAGCTCGTGGCGGCGATTACGGGCACACACGAGAAGGGCGTAAAGCTCGCGAAGCTCCATGGCTTCGACGAAGCGAATATCTATTCTTACGAGCAGTGGGACAAAGTTGCCGCCAACCCGGCCATCGATATCGTCTACGTGGTGACGCCTCCCGGTATCCATGCCCAGAACGTGATCGCAGCCTTCGGTGCGGGTAAGCACGTTATCTGCGAGAAGCCGATGGCTACTTCGGTCGCCGATTGCGATGCGATGATCGCCGCGGGCAAGAAGGCCGGCAAGCGTCTCGCGATTGGTTACCGCCTACACTATGACCCTTATCACCAGGAACTGATTCGCCTGGCCAAGTCCCAGGAGTTTGGTCCGTTCATGAAGATGAAGAGCGCCAACGGCTTCACGCTTCGCCGAAAGGCTTGGCGTATCGAAAAGAAGCTCGCCGGTGGCGGTGCCCTGATGGATATGGGCGTCTATTCTATTCACGGATGTTGCATGGCTGCCGACGCCAATCCCGTGGCCGTCACGGCCAAAGAGCTACCGAAGACTCAGCCGGAACTCTTCACCGAGGTCGAAGAGTCGATGGAAATCAAACTCGAGTTCGCGAATGGCGCCGTCGCAGATATCTGGACGGGTTATAATGATAACCGCTCCGAGTTTTATGCGGAGGCCGCTAAGGGTTGGTATAAGGGGGTCAGCCCGGTCTTTAGCTATCGAAAGCTCAATATCTCTACGTCGGCTAAGGGTCGTCTTGATTTTGGAGTATTCCGCCAGCAGCAGCGCCACATGGATGGCGTGGCCGCAGCCTTCCGCGATAATCAACCGCTTGTCGTCACGGGCGAACTGGGCCGCCGTGACATGGTCATTATCGGCGGCATCTATGAATCGATTAAGACGGGGAAGAAGGTCGAGTTGAAGTACGCCTAATAAGAGGAGGGACGGATGGCCCGAGGGCTGAGGTAGGGTTGACCGAGGGCGGTCAGCCTTACCTTACCAACTCTTGGCCAGATCGATCAGCTTCGCCGAGGCGGCGGTCATGGCTTCGGCTCTTTCTTTGTCGCCACTGTTCACGCCTTCCGCGTGCACAAAAGTGATATCAGTGATGCCGATGAAGTTGAGAATTTTTCGGAGATAGGGTTCCTGGAAATCGTAATCTGTTCCCGCGACAAAGCCACCCCGCGAGGTGATAATGAGAGCCTTCTTACCTTTGACGAGGGGGATGACTCCCTCTTCGGTCAGTTTGAAGGTCATATCGGTCCGGACGATTTGATCAATCCACGCCTTGAGCGATGCTGAGACCGTGAAGTTATGCATCGGCGAGGCGATGACGAGGGTGTCGCAGGCTAGGAGCTCAGCGGTAAGTTCGTCCGAATGATGAAGGACGCCTTTCATGGCTGGGTCGTCATAATCGGCGGGTGCGTAAGCCGCCCCGACCCAGGCGTCGGAAATAAACGCCGGCGGATGGTGGCCGACATCACGGTGGGTCACATGTAATCCGGGGTGATGGCTACGCAGCGCCGTAATGAAGGCTGCCGAAAGTTTACGGGTCACGGACCGCACGGTGCGCGGCGAGGCGTCGATATGGAGCAGCTTCATTTACTTGGATTCTTCACCGAATGGCGAGTGAGTCAATGAGCCCGTCCGACCCGCATGGCTCAGGCTGTGCACCGGGTGGGAACGTTAGACTGGAATCGAGACTACGGGTAAAAGGCCAATAAAACGGGCTAGGACTAAATTTATAGTAACAAGTCGTCTCAGGCAAAGTGAAGCTTCGTTGCGCTTAGCTCAGACTTCCCAATCGTCGCCCTTGCCCTGCAGAATCTTGTCGATGGCGCCTAGGACGAGGTCGACGGCTTCTTCGGTGGTAACGTTATCGGTCTTAATATGAACCTCGGGGGATTCGGGAGCTTCGTACGGTGAGGAGATGCCGGTGAACTCGGCAATCTCGCCGCGACGGGCCTTGGCGTAGAGTCCTTTGACGTCGCGGGATTCGCAGACGTCAAGCGGAGCATCCACGAAGACTTCGATGAAGGCATGGTTAGCCAGTGCCGCACGTGCTTTGGCGCGGTCGGCGGCCAAGGGGGCGATGAGCGTGACGAGGGTAATGTGACCCGTGCCAGCGAAGAGACCGGCGACGGCCGAGGCTCGACGAACACTTTCGGAGCGATCCGCGGCCGAGAAACCCAGATCCCGGTTCAGCGAGACGCGGAGGTCGTCGCCATCCACGCGGATGACGTTACGGGCGGCGTCGAAGAGACGGCGTTCGACCGCTTCGGCAATGGTGGACTTGCCTGATCCAGATAAGCCGGTGAACCAAATCACGGCAGGGGGATGTCCAGCGCGAGCGTTACGTTCGCTTGCCGTGACCTTGCCCGAAGGCGCAGAGGTCTTTGCAATGGCGTCAAGAATGATACCCCCGCCATGGATGCGGCCGCCTTCTTCCAGTGCAAAGCGACCGGTGATTGGGCATTCGTTGTGTAAGTCGAAAGCAATGTTACGGGTGGCTCGGACGATTACTTCGCAAATCGAATCACGAGGGACACTCGAGCCTTCCTTCGATTCAAGGGTCGAGGCGTCGGTGATTTTCTCGATTTTAGCGATCACGGCCTCAACGTTCTGCGTCAAGAGGCGTAAGCGGTAGGTCTTGTTAGGAACGAGCGGCTCCTTGCCCAGCCAGAAGATGCGGGCGCGGAATTCCCGGCCAACGCGGGGCTGGTTGTTCGGATGGGCTGCCACTTGACCACGTTCGACGAAGATCTGCTCGGAGAGGGTGACGCTGGCGGAACCGCCTGTGCCGACCACCGAACGGGATTCAGGCCCCGGCCAATCTTCAAACGTGCGAACGGTGCTACGACGTCCGCCCGGCTGGAAGATGAGTTCGTCGCCAGGACGGATGGCACCAGCTTCAACGCGACCAGCGATGATGCGCCGATGGTCGAAGCGATAGATATCGGAGACAGGTAGGCGCAGGGGCAAGCCAGTGAGGTCATCCTCGTGGGCGAAGTTATCCAGGGCTTCGGTGACCGTAGGGCCCTTCCACCAAGGCATCTTGGCGGCGCGTTCGACGACATTTTCCCCGTGCTTGGCGGCGATGGGGATGAAGTGGACAGCGTTAAGACCCAGGGTCTTGAGGAAGACCGAGTATTCGACGACGATTTTCTGGTAGGTGGATTCGGAGTGGTCGACGAGGTCCATCTTGTTCACCAGCACGACGAGCTGCTTCACGCCTAGGAGGGAGAGTAGGAACGCGTGGCGGCGAGACTGATCCATCACGCCTTCCTTGGCGTCGATGAGTAAGAGCGCAGCGGAGGCACTGGCGGCTCCGGTAACCATGTTTTTCAGGAACTCCTTGTGGCCCGGGGCGTCGATGATCGCATAGGCACGCTTCTTTGTACGGAAGAAGATACGCGTCGTGTCGATCGTGATGTTTTGTTCCTGTTCTTCGATTAGGGCATCGAGGAGGAAGGCGTATTCGAACTCCATGCCTTCGATGGCACAGTTCTTACGGACCTGCTCGATCTTGCCGTTGGGCAGGGAGTCAGTGTCATTGAGGAGACGGCCCACAAAGGTGGATTTACCGTGGTCGACGTGGCCGACGACGACGACGTGCATCTTGCGATGGTCTTCGACGGAGGGAAGGGAGGTGCTCACTTGGAGGAAATAGGTTAGAAGGTGATTGGTTTGGGCGGAC
>CAIRLQ010000334.1 GCA_903879465.1 uncultured Opitutia bacterium
ACCCTTTGGCAGTGGTACCGAGAGCAGGCCGCTGACCTCTTCCAGGAACGCCTCCTCGGTTGCTTGGTGAAGCTCAATATCCCCAAGGCCGAAGGCCCCAAGGAGCTCATCATCCGCCGCTACAAGTCGCGCTGGGGCTCCATGAGCCCGACTGGCGTCCTCGGCCTCAACCTCGACCTCATCCGGGCCCCGATTGAGTGCATCGACTACGTCATCATCCACGAGCTCTGCCACCTCCGCTTCCCTCACCACGGCCCTCGCTTCTGGGATCTCCTCGAACGCGTCATGCCCGATTGGCGTAAGCGCAAGTCCAAGCTCGAGCGCCTGACGGCCTGAAGGTTTCCACCAACCAGGCATGGCCAAACAGCATGCTCCGGGTATAATAATATCCATGCCCATCACCGAAAATCAGTCGTATCTGGACACCCTTGAAGATGAGGTCGGTCAGGCGGTTAGACGCATCGATTATTCGGTTAATCAGACCCAACACCGAAAGAATAAGCAGGCCATTGTGGACGCTCTTCAGAAAGGGGAATTTGAAGTATTTGGCTTCCGGAAGGGACGAATGAACCTCGGACATGTGAACGAGTCGGTGCTGATTAAGATCGGGCCTAAGAAGAGGGGTCATCTTGCTCCATACCGAGGAAGCTGGGTTAGGGTAGTCTGGCTCAGCACCTACGGGGGCTACACGATGAATTGTGCCGTGCAGAAGTTGACGCTTTCGGAAGCAGTCGAGAGCAGCCTGATTCCTTGTGGACCATATACCAAGGAACAGTTCACGGAAGACGTCGCAGCTAGGTATCCCTACGGTCACGCAATCGTCGATGATCAGAGAATGATGAGGCTCAAGGATGGCCGTTGGATCAGGTCAACCCCCACGGCCGCTGCCCTCAGGGGAGAGGAGACGGATGAAATTCCCGATGGCTGGCATGGATACCTGCCAGATTTTGGTCCTTTCAGGAAGCACGCCGGCCGCTGGGTGCGCCTCATGGTCACTCAGGCAGAGTATGACGATGGCGCCGGGCTGGAGCTCCCGCTGGGAACAGTCATCTACGTTGAAGGCACTCACAGAAAAGTGCGCACGGAAAACGGCTGGCAGGATACAAAAAAATATTAGGATTTCATCTCCAGGCCCGTTGCGAACTCACCCTGTCTAGGCATAACTATTCTCATGTGCGGCAGATATAGCGGAGTGGTCCATGAAGTAGCGACGGCGGTCTCTGAAGAAGAGCGTCAGGCCTTACGGAAGATTCTCCGCAAGCCTGGAGCAAAGGATGAGTTCATCCGTCGGTTCGCGGCATCCGGCGGCAGCAAGGCCGAGGTCGAACGAATCGCCAAAGACGGCGACATGGTAACGTTCTTCGCCCATCTCGTGATCGAGGGCCCCGCGATGCGAGTCGAGTGGGAGGTCCGAGATCGCGACAGGCTATCATATGAGAATTCGTCCGTGGCGCTTTATGTGTTTGCCGGCTCTTGGTTCGTTTCGGTCTACGGATCGAGGCTTTCCACTTCTACCGCTTACTCTACGCCGCGAAAGGCTATTCAGCCCCATCTCGGGTGCCTTAAGTTCGATAAGGAGCAGAGTTGGAGTCCTGACTGTGGTGTCTATCGGTCGATGCGGTCACCGGAAGGTATGAAGCATATTTCGCCGAAAATCGCTGACGAAATCGTGTCCGAATTGACGAGCATGCTCAACCCAATCGCCCACGGAGAGGGCGATCGATACGAGTTACTTTGGGGCGAAGTATATGCCGATACACCCTACTTCGATTCCTGCCATGATGAGGTAGGTAAAGTAGTCCGCCAGGTTCAGACTCTCAAATCCACTAAGGGTAAGAAAAAGGAATACCTGAACAGTTCGCTTAAGCTGAAGGAGTTGATGATGGCACAAGGCTACCAGCAGCTCATGTTCCGACGCGGTGAGCCAGGTTTCCGTGGAGTGGCCGACTCCGTCATCAAGCGCGTCGGGTTCTCGGCGCGGGGGAACCTGCTCCCATACCGGGGTAAATGGATCCGAATGGTCTATGACGAGCAGTATGGTTTTAACCTTTTCCTGCTGGTTAAGGAAATCGAGATGCCGAGGTCCGTATCTAGGCGGCTTTTAAAGGCGATCGGCCCATACGAGAATGGTGAGCTGGAGAACTGGCAAGGCAGCCG
>CAIRLQ010000335.1 GCA_903879465.1 uncultured Opitutia bacterium
TGAAGACGCGGCGGCCTTGGGCGGAGGATTCTTCTGTCGGCTTCAGATCCGCAGGATGCGTGATCTTCGGGCTAAAGTCTGGCGTCGGCGCCCAGGTGATGGTGCGACGAAGGCCTTTCTCGATGCCCTCGTAGGTCTCCTCGACCTTCACCCCGCCCTGCTCGTTGAGAAACGTGGGGTTACCTTTCGCATCGAGGCGGTAGCCGAGGAATCGACCGGCTGGCTTAGGCCAAGCCACGACCTGTGATCCCAGCGGCTTTTCAAAAATCGGGAAACGCGAGTACCACGTCAGGTAGGCGTCAAAGAAACGCCCTTTCCATGCGAGGGCTGGGCCGCCCTTGTCACCGTCGTAGGCCAAGTGGACGCCGGTCGGGAAGCCGACGAGGAT
Organism: uncultured Opitutia bacterium; assembly: GCA_903879465.1. Classification (GTDB taxonomy): domain Bacteria; phylum Verrucomicrobiota; class Verrucomicrobiia; order Opitutales; family UBA953; genus UBA953. The sequence goes on from CAIRLQ010000335.1 coordinate 389, forward strand.
GGCGCGGACGCCCACGCCGTCGGTGAACGCGCGCTGTACGACGGGCCGGTCTTTCGGAATAATCTCGAACTCTCCATTTCGATTTTGTGGAAACCCTTCGGGCTCGCCATTGGCGCTTTCGACGAACTTGAAGATCGAGGCGATCTGTTTGTCAGTATCGCCGCCAAGGATGGCCGGATTGAAGGACTTCCCAGCCGGCCAGAACGACGGCATCAGCGTGCCGGCACGATAGGCCGCAGGATTGATGAGGTACTCACGAAGCCAGCCTTCCTGCAGACGGGCGGCGATATTACTGAGGTCAGGCCCCTGAATACCGAGCGAAGGACGATCGCCCCAACGGTGACAGGTGATGCAACCCGCCCCGCCTTGCGTGCCCATGAGCTTACGGCCGGCGGTGTCGTCGCCGCCTTCAAACTTGAGCGCAACACGCGCATCGGCAACGCCGAGCAGCTTGCCGAGCTCAGCAGTGGCCGCGCCATACTGCGGCATCTTGGTCTTTAGGTACGGCCGCACGCGATTTTCACCCAGTAAAACTTTGCTGAGCCATTCCGGACGCAGTTTACCACCAACGCCGGTAAGCGGAGGAGGATAACGGCCAGTATCGCCAAGATTATGATCGCCCTGGAAGTATGGCTTACGACCAGCATCGGGGCCACCCTTGCCATCACGCTCATGGCACGCGACGCAGTTGAGTGCCTGCAAGGTGAGGTCGGCGGCGAGCTTGGGTGAAGCCGTTTCATCCTTCTTCGCGAGGAAGAGTTTTAGCGCAGCACGCTGCGCGTCGGAAAGCGCATAGCGCGGGCCCTTGGCGCGATCGGCGTCCATGCAGCCGCCTTCGGTCTTTTTCAAGGCAACCGGCTTAGCCGCGGCGTCCTTAGGCAGGTCGTGGCAGGCGGCACATTGGGCGGAGATGACGGCCTTACGACCCGCGATGGCGAGCGCCTTATCCGCGATAACTCCATCGATTGGATTATCCAAACGACCATCGCTGCCCTGAAATTCAAGAAGGTAACCGGCGATGTCGATGGCGTCCTGCCGATCCATCACGATCTTCGGCATGCGCCCGTCGGTGCGCACTTTCAGCGGATCGAGAATGAACGTGCCAAGGCTATCGAGGCTGTACTTCGCCTTGAGGTCGCCAAAACTCACGCTGCGATGCGTGAACTCGGAAGCCTTGGGTAAACCTTCGGGCGGGACGAAATCCTTGCCGGGAGCGTGACAGGCGACGCAACCCAGGGTATTGAACAGCTCGCCGCCACGGGCTCCGTTGACGTGCAGGATTTTCGCGGGGCCCTTGGAGGCGGTCTTCGGCTTCAGCGAAGCAAGATAGTGCTCAATCACGACGAGGGTCTTATCGTCGGCCTTGGCCAACACCTGCGGCATCACCGTGCCA
>CAIRLQ010000336.1 GCA_903879465.1 uncultured Opitutia bacterium
CTCACCGCCTGCAGCAGCCCCGAAACGCTTAGGCAGGCCGAAAGCCTGAGGCTTCCCGCCGTACAAGGCGGATTCGACCTGATGGCGACCGACGTCGAAGGGCGTCGCCTATTCGTCAACGCCGAGGATAATGGCACCACCGAGGTCATCGACCTGCGGACGTGGACACACCTGCGCACTCTCGGGGGAATGCACGAACCCAAATGGGCCGTGTATCGCCCGGAGCTCGCTAAGCTTTACGTCAGCAATGGCGACGGCCTGGTGAAGGTTTTCGACTCCAAGACCCTGGCCTTCGACCACGAACTCCGCTTCAAGGACAAGGCCAACAACCTCCGCTTCGAGGAGACCAGCCATGAACTATTCGTCGGCGTGGGCAAGACCAGCGGCGCAATTGCGGTGGTGGACGCCAAATCCGATCAGGTGAAGTACGAAGTCCCCCTCGCCAACTTCCCTAAGCAGTTCGAAGTCGACGGCGACCTCATCTATGTGAACGTACCCGCCGCCTCGCATGTCGCGGTGCTAAGCCGCAAGGCTCGCGCGGTCATCGCCACCTGGCCGATCGCAGGCGGTGGCAACATCCCGATGGGGATGGACCGCGAACATCATCGACTCTTCGTGGGATGTGCCTCCGGGAAAATACTGGTGATTGATACGACGAATGCGAAGACGGTGGCGGAAATCCCCATCGCCGAAGATCCCGACGGCGTGTCTTATGATGCCAAACGCCGACGCGTCTATGTCTCGTGTGGAGCCGGCATGATTGAGGTGATCGCCCAGCAGAGCTCCGACCGTTATGCACGCCTCGCGAGCATCCCCACCGCCAAAGGTGCCGCCACTTCCATTTACTCGGTCGAACTCGACCGTTTGTTCGTGGCGATACCAGGAGCGCAGGGACGTGCCGCCGAAATCAGGTCCTATGTGCCGATTTCCGAGTGACCGCACCGCATGAATCGGCACCACGACATCGCCCCCGCCCGAACTGCGCTTGAAACCACGCCACCTCTCATCTTCGATACTTCACCCTATGCGACCCTTTGATCGGATATTGAGCGACGCCACCAAGCTCGCCTGCGTGACCCTTTCGCTCGTCGGCTGCTCCTCTTACGCCCCCAAGGATATCGACCCTTCGGCATCATCCCAAGCCCTGGACAAGCGCAGCCTCTCCGACCCGGGACTCGGCACTTTTTTCGCCTCCCACCATATCAGCCAGAAAGGCGAATGGGACCTCGAACGTCTCACGCTGGCCGCGCTTTACTTCAGCCCCGATCTCGCGATCGCCCGCGCAGAACTCGCCGGCGCCACCGGCGACAAGAACGCCGCCGCGGAATGGCCAAACCCATCGTTCAATCTTTCTCCGGGATATAATACCGATGCGGTTCCCGGACAGACCCCTTGGATCCTCGGTTACACGCTGACGATTCCCGTCGACCTCTCCGGCCAACGCTCACATCGCATCCTGGCCGCCAAAAAACGCCAGGAAGCCGCCCGCTTCCGACTAGCCGCCGCCGCTTGGAGCGCGCGGTCGGCAGTCAGGCAGGCTTTGTCCGAGATGCATGCCTCGGAGAGTTCGGCTAAGACCTGGCGAGCGCTGCTGCCCGCAATCGCCAACGCACGCAAGGCCCTCGCATCGCAGACCACCGCAGGAGAAATCTCCCGCGCGGAAGCCGCCCAAGTCCGCCTGACGCTCGACCGAGCCGAACTCGCCTCGCGCGACGCCGACCGCGCCCGGCGCAACGCCGCCTCGCGTCTCGCCGAAACCATCGGCATCCCGCTCTCCGCCCTGAATGCTCAAACGCTTTCCTACCGAGGACTCGGCAGCTTCGGCCGACCGCCTCGTGCCGACCAGGCCCGTCTCTGGGCCGCCCAGCACCGCGCCGACCTGCTTGCCGCCCTCTCCGAGTATTCCGCGACCCAGGACGACCTGCAGGCGGAAATCTCCCGCCAATACCCTGACCTGTCCATCGGCCCAGGCTACCAGCTCGACCAAGGCGCAGGCAAATGGTCGCTGGGGCTGGATCTCTCGCTCCCTTTGTTCAATCGCAACGGCGGTGCGATCGCCGCGGCCGAAGCCAAACGCTCAGCCGAAGCCGCCCGCTTCCAAGGCCTGCAGATGAAGATCCTGGCCGAAGTCGATCGTACCGCCGGCGCCTACGCATCCGCCGTCGCCGACCTTAACACGCTCGGCAGTATGGACGCCGACCTGGTCCTTTCCGCCCAACACCTTGCCGCCCAAACGAAAGCCGGCGAAATCTCGTCACTTGAATCCGCAAGACAGCTGATGGAACAGGCCGACGCGACCGTCGCCGCGGAAACCGCCCGCCAACGC
>CAIRLQ010000337.1 GCA_903879465.1 uncultured Opitutia bacterium
CATACCAAGCCGATGGGATTTCGACGGTTCATGGGGTGGCCTACTAGGTAACCCAGCCCAAGACGGAGTTCCACCTTTTCCTCCATCAAGGCTTTTACTTCACCTGAAGCAGCAGGAACTCGACCAGTTCCGGGCACTCGAAGAACGAGGGGCCGACCTTGTGTCCTTCGCCGGGGATGATCTTGACCGTGAACTTCCCGCCGAGGGCTTCGTAGCGCTGCTTGAGGAGGAGGGTGTTGTCGTTGTAGGGGACGACCACGTCGGTGTCGCCATGCACGGCAAACATCGGGACCTTGGCGGCGACGAGGCCGGCGAGGTTGTCGAGCGGGTTGAACTCCTTGAGGCGAGTCGTGAGTTCGGCTTCAGTCAGGCCAAAATCCGCAAGCGTCTGTACCTTGGAATTCTTGAGTGGCCAGCTGGCGAGGTTGCAGACCGGGTAGATGCCGATCCAGGCTTTTACCTTGTCGGGATTACGGAACGCCCAGGTGAGCGTCATCATGCCACCACGGCTCTGGCCGAGTAGGATCGGCTTAGCCGAATAGCCGCGTTTCACCATCTCTTCGTAGAACTTCGTGAACTTCGCGGCGCTGCTCGGGGCGCCGCGGACTTCGCCGAGGTCGTAACCTGCGATCGCGATGCCGGCCTTCTGGCACGCATCGGCGTAGAGCTTGTGCGAGACGATGGAGACGCCGCCACCGAGCGCTGGCGCATACCAGAGCCAGGGCTTGTCCTTCGCTGGATTTGTCGCCGGGTGGATCACGGCCTTATGTCCGTCGACCACGAAGGCCTCAGCGGCGAGGAGCGAGGTGCCAGCCAGCATGAGCAGGGCGAATGTATGACGAAGGAAGCGTGGCATGGTTGGGTGTAGGGATATGAGGGCGTTTTGTTTAAATCCGAGTTTGGTCAGCGCGAGTAGGATCTAGTTCGTCGAATGATGAACTAAGCACCACGAACCAAGTCCACTCCCTCTCAGTACTTCGGGAAGATGGCCGGTGAGGGGAAGCGATCTTCGTGTTGGGCGCCAACTCCGAGATATTCTTCCCGCGGCACGGCGACATCCGTCCAGCTTGCAGGTCGGACGCGGACGACCCGGCTGGGTCGAATGCCTTCGATGATGAGGTCGGTCTCGAAGCGTACCTGAACACCGCTACTGCCCGTCGGTGACACTCCGGACGCCCTAATGACATCAAGGATGGTGCCTTTCGAAGCCATATGGGCGTTTCCATAGGAGTCGCCCATATGTTTCAACGTGTCCGTGGCGGGGTTCATTATCATCATACTCCCGGGGGTGAGGTCCGCGAAAAGCGTAGCGTCCATGTCGCCGAACAAGGTCGCGGTCACCGTTGCGTGGCCGAACTTGCCATACTCGACGGTGTCAACCCAGCCAGATAGCCAGCGGGTGCGGATCAGGGTTTGATGCTGGCTCGCCTGTTGTTGGGCGGAGCGCTGCATCGCTAAGTCGTCCAGCCAGATATCCGAGATATGAAACTGGTGCTCCACGCGATTTTCCCAGGTGCCTGCGGGCAGCCAAGTCAGTCCAAGTCGGACGGCTTGACCGCCCAGGGATTTTTTACCGCTAGCGGACCAGATGCCTTCGGCAATCAAGTCGGCAATCGTCAGGGACTCGCGACCGCGCCAGATGCGGGTGGCGGCGTTGAGGGTTAGTTTTTGTTCAGCCGCCTTGCTGTCGCTGCCTTCCTTGGGTTCGAGGCTCGCGATGACCATTCCTTGGATCTTCTGCAGGTCGATTTCTTTCAGCTTCCACGTCTTCCCCGTGCGCTGGCAGTAGCTAGGTTCGTCCTCGAGGAGGATGACGTGGTTTTCGGCCGGATGCTCGACGGTGGGATTCTTGACGACGGGCACCGCAGAGGTATTAGGGTCCGGCGGGAGAAAGGCGCTGACATGGAGCATCGTGCCGATTGGGACGTCACGTAGATCTGCCGCGGCGCCGTGATAGCGCACGATGCCGTACGGTAGCATGGCGAAAGGGTGGGGAGCGTTTCGGTAGAGTACGTCACTGCCTGCTTTCACGCGAATACTGCCCCGACGATTAGCGTGATCAACGAACACAAGTTCGCCTTCATAGGATACCGATTTTTCAATAGGCGGAAATTTCCCCGCTTCGGGACGAAAAATCGCAGCAACTTGTTCTTGGTTCTTGGATTTTGGTTCTGCGTTGGCAGCAATAGCGCGAATGCCCGATAAGCAAATAACCAGGAGCGAAGAACCAAGAACAAGGAACGACGAACGACGAACAAAGAACTGCTTCACTGCTTTACCCATACCTTAGGGGCCGTACTTTGGGAAGAACGCGGGCGAGGGGAAGCGGTCTTCCAGTTTGGAGGCGTCCCCTAAGTATTCTTCACGAGGCAGGTCGACGGCCTGCCAGCTTGCGGGTCGGATGAGGACGACCTTGCCCGGTCGAATGCCTTCGATGATGAGATCGGTCTCCATGCGCACCTGAACCCCGCTGCTGCCAGTCGGCGCGACGCCAGGAAGTTTGATCACATCCACGACTGGCCCCGTGGAGGCCATATGTGCCTCGCCATAGTGGCCGCCATTATGCTTCAGGGTGTTCTCGGCCGCATTGATGAAAGCAGGGCTTCCTTTTTCGAAGTCGGCATAAAGCGCCGGATCCATCCCGCCGAAAAGGGTAACAGTCACGGTGGCCCTGCCAAACTTGCCGTAATCTACGGCGTCCACCCAGGCGGGCAGCCAGTGACTGTGGATGAAGGTCTTGTGGGCCTCGGTCTGATTTTTAGCCGCGCGTTGCAATGAGGCGTCGTCCAACCAGATGTCTGAAATATGCAGGCGTTGGAAGATGCCCCCAGGGCAGGGTATCCAATTGAGACCGAGCTGGACGGCTTGGTCGCCGAGAGATTTCTTGCCGCCAACCGGCCAATTACCCTCGGCGGCCAGCTCGGCAATGGTCAGGCGTTCACGGCCTCGCCAGACGCGGGTGGCGTTATCAAAGGTAATCTTCTCTTCGGTGGCCTTGCCGTCGCCGCCTTGCTTCAGCTCGAGGGAGGCGATGGCCATGCTGGGATCTTTTTCCAGATCTACTTCCTTAAGCTTCCAGATCTTCCCCGTGCGCAGGCAGTAGCTCGGTTCATCTTCGAGCAAGAGTACGTGATTTTCGGCCGGGAAGACGCCGATGCCACGATAGTGATTCGCATCGCGGTCCTTGTTGTCGACGGGCAACACGGGGACCGAGGAAAGCATCGGATCTGGGGGGAGGTAGGCCGTGACCCGCATGATGGTACCGAGGGGGATATCGCGGAGATCGGCTGGCGCGC
>CAIRLQ010000338.1 GCA_903879465.1 uncultured Opitutia bacterium
GCTGGACGAGACCGAGCATGGCTTGGAGCCAGAACTCGGTGGCAAACGCCGGATCCACGTCGCGGCGGACCCTGCCCGCCGCGATGCCGTCGCGGATGAGACGGCCGAAGATCAGGGGAATGTTCTTTTGCCGAAACTGCTCGAGCTTGCGGTAGAGGTGGGGGGCGAAACGCTGGAGATCGCGGAGCATCGTCGGGCTGGCCTTGGCGAGGGTGGCCCCGACGATTTCGACGACGCCGCTGAGCCGTTCGGGGAACGTCAGCTTCGGGTCGGACAGCACGACCTCCACGCGGTCATGCAGGGAGGCGGCGACCTGATCGATGATGCGCTCGATCAGGGCGTCCTTGCCGGGAAAATGGACGTAGAGGGTCTTCTTGCTCATGCCCAGCTCGTGGGCGAGGTCGTCCATCGTGAGCGCATTGTAGCCGTGGCTGAACAAATGGTGGTGCGCCGTCTGCAGGATGCGGGCGGTGACGGGCTTCTCGCCGGAGAACAACGCGGCCGGGGAATCAGTCATGAGGAATACGCAGAAACTTTGAAAGTATTATGAGTTTCCAAGGCAAGTCGATTCCCCTTCCCCCATCCCCGTTCACTCCTGACTCCTTACGCCTAAAACCTTATTCCTTACACCGCGGCGTGCCGCCGCTGGCTCCTGGCTTCATGGCTGCTGAATTCTCCGGCGGGAAAATTCCCGGCTGATTAATTCAGAAGCCAGGAAGCCTGAAACGATCCAGCGGCCCAGAATGCCGGAGGTCCGGCCAGCTCCGAACTCTGCGCCTCCGCGCCTTGAGCGAAGCGGGCGGGGAAGGCAGAGGGCCGGAATTCCATAATTCCAGAGGGCCAGGAAAACGAGCCACTGGACCGCGGGGCACTCTACCTTGCGCCTTTCATTTAAATCCTCACGCCGCGGCGCTCCGCCGCTTGCTCCGTGGTCCCGTAGTCCCGTGGGCCCGTGGGCCGCAGTCCATCCAACGGACTCCGCACCCCCAGCCCCGGCTTCACCATCACGTGCGTATAGATCTGCGTCGTCTCCACGCTCTCATGTCCGAGGAGATCCTGCACCGTCCGGATATCCGTCCCGCTCTCCAGCAAATGCGTCGCGAACGAGTGGCGAAGGACATGCGGCGTGACGCGCTTGGCAATGCCTGCCATCCGGGCGGCCAGCCGGATAGCATTCTGGAAGGCGGCATCGCTGACGTGGTGCCGACGCCGGACGCCAGAAGCCGGATCGATGGCCGTCTCACGCGAGGGAAACAACCACTGCCACTCGAATGATTCCCCGGCCCGGGAATACTTCTGCGCGAGCCCCTCCGGGAGCCAGACTCCCGGAAGTTCGGCGGCGCGATCGGCCGCGTGCAATCGCCGCAGCCGCTCGATCTGCAACTCCAATTCGGGCACCAGTACAGCCGGCAGGACCGTCACGCGATGCTTCGCCCCCTTCCCGTCGTCGATCTGCAGCTGGTGGCGCGGCAGATCGACATGGTGCACCCGGAGGCGCAACAGTTCCATCAGCCGCAAGCCCGCGCCATACGCGAGTTCAGCCATGAGTTTCATCCGGCCATCGAGCTGTCGGAACAAGCCGCCAATCTCGTTTCGGGTGAGGACCGTGGGAACCTTGCGACCCGGCGCGACCCGCTGAAACGGAATTTCCGGCAGTTGGCGACCGAACGCCTCCTGAAACAGAAACACGACCGCATTGAGCGCCTGCTTTTGCGTGCTTTGGCTGGCGCGTCGCTCCACGGCGAGCGAACTGAGAAACGCGCCGACCTCGCGTTCGTCCGCGGTACGGGGTGACCGCGGGCCGATGAAGCGCGCAAACCGCGCGGCCCACTCCCGATAAGTCTGTTCCGTTCGCCAGAGCAGTCCTTTGCGGCGCACTGCCGTGATCAAGGCGCGTTCCCATTCGACGACGCCGAGGTCGTCCCGCGCCCGGAGCGGCTCTTGGGGACGTGCGGCGGCCGCTGGCCTCGCGGAGGTCGAGGGAACGGAAATCGGGACGGAACTCATCGCGACCCGGGCCTCGCGTACAAACCAGCGCAACGCGTTGCGGGCGCCGTTGGCATCGCGGAGTTCGCTGGAGGTAAGATAGTGCTTGGCACCCCAAACCGTCGCCGGAGCCCGCACGGCTTTGCAGTGATCGAGAAACGCTTTAATCTCGCGGCGGTAGGTGTCCCGCGTGGCGCGTGGCAGCGGCGACCCATCGAGAACATCTTGCCACAAAGGGAAACGCAATGGGGCGCAATTCGGGTCGGCGACCGGATCGTTGGGCTGCATTCCCGCACTTAGGCATTGCGAGGGCCAAGTCGGAAACCCCGTTTCCCCCAATATTGGGGTCTGGCTCCCGGGGATTTTCTGTTTCAATGTCTTGCGAAATCGCTTTTCCTCCCGGCACCCCCAATCCGCCATGCTACTCCGCCCGGCAAAGGACAAACTCAGTTGGTCCCAATAACACTGTTCGCCGCAGACAAGAAAATCCATGCCGATACCCGACTACCAAACATGTATGCTTCCGCTTCTGCGGTTCGTATCGGACGGTGGCGAGCATGCATTCAAAGATGCTGTCGAAGCACTGGCTACCGAGTTTAAGCTCACAGAAGCGGAACGAGGTAAGTACCTGCCTAGTGGCC
>CAIRLQ010000339.1 GCA_903879465.1 uncultured Opitutia bacterium
CACCGGCCGGCGGTAGGCGCGATGCGCCAAGTCAGAAATGATTTCACGCGCGCGCGCCGCGGAAACTTTCCCCGCCGCCGGAGGGGCGCCGTGATAAAGTTTCTGTAAACTCTCCGCCGTCGGCCCCTTCGTCTGGTTAAACGGCCCGGTGACGATCAGATTGTTGATGAAATGCTCGGTTGGCGATTTGCCCACACGCTGGGTGCTCTCGTTCGGATTCGGCGCGCCATACGCCGCCGGCAGGCGCTCGTAGATCTTGATCAACGACACGGCGAGCCAGTGCTCGCCGGCCGCCACCCGCGTGCGAATCGTCTCGTGCAATCCGTTCATCTCGCCGCCGGGTCCGATCGGCACGCTCACCTCTTTGATGAGCTTCCCGTCGATCCAGAACGCCACGCGACACGGGTCGGAGCCGATCGGTTTAAACCCGCGCACAAAACCTGTCAGGTCGTAGTCCGCCTCGACCGGAAATCGGTGCGTCACATGCAGCGAATATGGCATGCTCAGCCCCGTTTCGTCGTAGACCTGTTTTACCGCCTTCGTCGTGTCGAAATCGATGTACCACGGCTGGTGCGTGTACGACGTCGGCTTCACCGCCTCGACGCCGTAAACCGCCGTGCGCGAGACCTTCTCCGCGGCCTTCAGGTATTTCTCCGTCAGCAACGGCGAAAGCGAAAGCACATCGCCGTTGTTATCGAAGCCGTAACCGGAGTCGTCCGGGGGAAAATCGTCCGCCGGCATGAAATTCACCCCAAGCAGATCACGCACGGTGTTGTTGTACTCGGACCGGTTCAGCCGCCGCGGTGCCACGCGCCCGACATACGCCGGCGCCGCCGCATCCTGGCGGTCAAACTCGGCGAGCAGCCACGTCGTCACGGAGCGCAACTCGGCGGCATCGGGACGCGGCTCGTCTTTCGGCGGCATTTCGCCGTGGCGGAGTTTGTCGTAGATCGACTCCCACTTCGTCCTATCGGTCTGCAGCGAATGTGCTTCGGTGAGTGGCTCCAGGTCCAGTTTGCCCTTCTGAGTCGCTGAATCGTGGCAGTCCATGCAATTGCCGGCGATGAACGGCTGCACGATTTTTTTGAAATCCGCCGCACGCGCTTCAATCCGCGCCGGATTTAATTCTGACGGGCCCGGAGCAGGGACGCCAGCGGCTCTCCCGCCAATGGTCCCCGATAGCAAAGCGAAAACCATGATCACGCCGGGGGCCGTGTGTCGAAAAGCCAGCATGAAAAACATTTTCCTAAACGGGAGCAGCCGGGGTGGCCGCTCGGGGTTGTGGCATCACGAAAACGCACGCAATCTTTGTGTCAATGCGCGCGACGAGGTTTCCTGCGCCAGCACTCCTCTCGCTCGCCGACCAAGGCGCGGAGATGGGAGTGAGGTAACACCAGGCGCCCGAAGCCATCTGCAGCGGAAGTGCAAACGCCGCGCTCCTTCGCGAGTCACCGCGGGCACCAGGTTTTGCTCTGAACATACGGGCATCAAAAACTGACGGTCGTCGACAACGTGATCTTGCGCGGTTCCTCGACGAAGAAGCCGGATAATATCTGCTGGCGCGGATTACCGTTAAGGAGCTGATTGGCCGTGACCAAGTTCCACGCCGCGCCGCTGCCGGCCGTGTTGCGGCCCCAAGTTGGCTCTTTGTTGTCGAAGGGGTTCGTAATGTTGATTTGGAACCGGGCCTGATATTTTCCGAACCGGCGGGTGTAGTTGGCACCCGCAGAGTAGACGTAGCTTGGCGGCACCCAGAGATAGTCGAACGCGGCCTGCGCGGTTTGCTTCGCGGTCGGAGTGGTGGTGTTAAATTTGATCTGGGGATCGACGCTGTTGTACTTTGTATGGCCGCGATAGTTGACCCCGGCTACGACGGCGAAGCCCCGCAGTTTGCCTTCGCGGAAGGCATACCTGCCGCTGAAATTGATTCGATGGCGTGCGTTGTTATCAGCGAGCGTGCCCGTGGTCAGTCCATTGAGGCTGTTTTCGATGTTCAGGAGCGCATCCCGGACGAGTTGCGTGTTGAGCGTCGTGCGCCCGCCACCGTTGGGGACCACCACGCCATTCCCCAATGCCGCCCCCGCTTGCCACTCGGCCAGGTGATCGGCGATATACGCCTGGCGAAAGACGCTCTCCGATTGAATATAAGAAAGGGGATGCGAATAATTGGCCGTGAGCGTAATATTGCGCGTTGGATTCGCGGTCAACTCCACCTCCCAGCCTTCCAATTTGCGCGCCGAGAGATCCGAGTAGTTGAACTCCGCGGTGGTCAGGGCCGGATTGGTATAGCCGAGGTTAAGCCAGATGTTGCGAATGTCCGCCTGGCTACCGAAGCCGCTGACGATGTTCTGCTGATCGGTGTTATAGTGCGAGACGGTCAGGTAGACCTTGCCGCCGGGGACCGAGTAACGCAGGCCAAAATCCACGGTCTTGGCACTGCTCGCCGGAGCGGGCTCACCCGTGATGAGGGCGGCTGAATTGCCGGTTCCGGGCGCTTGATTATTTTCCGAGTAGTTGGCCACAAACCCCAAGGGGAACAGCCAGCGGAGGGTTCCTTCGCTGCGCATCGGAAAGGGGTAGGCGACCACGCCAGCAGCCGAGGACTGATTACCCGCGGACCGCTTGATATGCACCCCCGGAGCTCCGCTCCCGAGGACGTTCTGGTAGTCGGGCGCGCCGGTGGAGCCGAAGCGAGGCAGGTTATCGACGTCGCTGTCGTCCTTCCGGAAACTGGCGGAGATGGCCAGCTTCTCGTTGAAGAAGGCCGATTGCGACGACAAGGACCCGTATTTCAGCGTCCGATCTGTCTTGGTACCCGCGGTCTGAACATTGACCCATTTGCCGGGCATCACTTTGTTCGGATCGGTCAGCACCGGCGCATACCTTTGGCGGGGATCCTCCCAATAACGGCGAAAAGTGAGGGCGTTCACGGAGTTGAAGGGGTCGGCCTGCAGCGGATTGTCGACTCGGCGCCAGGCATCGCTCATCGTTTCATTTTTCGTCATCCGGTAGCCGACGTTGACCGTGAGCAGCTGCTTGTAATCGAATAAAGATGGCTTGAAGAAGCGGTAACTGGCGATCCCCCGGACCTCGTTCACGGCGTCCTGGCTGTAACCGCGAACCTGGGCGACGTCGGCGTAAACCTTGAGAAATTTCGGATTGGCGCGCCCGTCTGGCAGCAGCCGGTTGACATCGATACGAGCCTCATTGGGGGTATTCTGTAGATAGCGCGGCATGATGTCGTATACGTTCTGGGTATAACCAAGCTGCAGGGAGAGGTTGCCCACGCGATGCTCGGCCGTGACCGCCAGCGTCTGGCCGTCGCGATCAATGATCTGGTCACTGCCTGGGAGGGTGAACTTCCGGTCAAAACTGCTCGGGAACGATCTGAAGGGCGAAGCCGGAACGTTGGGATTGCCCGTATAAGGGATGCGGAAGTTGGTACCCCGGGTGCGATATTGATTACCCTTGTAATTCAACATTTCGTTGATGCCAAAATTCCAAATGAATAAATCATTCGTGGCACTGACCTGCTCCAAGCCGACTGAGGTCAGGGAAGCTGCG
>CAIRLQ010000340.1 GCA_903879465.1 uncultured Opitutia bacterium
CGGCCGCGATCAAGTCGAAGATTATGCCAAGCGCAAGGGCTGGAGCATTGAGCAGGCCGAGAAGTGGCTGCGGCCCGTGCTTGGTTACAAGACCTGACCATGGAAGCGCGTGAAAGGGAGAAGCTCGTCGGCGTGATTGGCGCGGAGGATGCCGTTGCCGTCGAACGCTTCCTCGGCGGCTGTGCGTTGTGCACGTTGGTCGAAGCCGCCGACGGCGCGGATAGCGATTGGCCTGAATGGGCGCGCGCGGCGGCCGTATTGCAACGCTGGCTTGAAGCCGCTGGTCGGGATGCTGATGCCGAGCGCAAGCTCGGGTATATTCATTGCACCGTTGAGGCGCAGAAGGTCGTGCCGACCGCGATTCGCCCGGTGCTATCGGAGGCAGTCGCGAGGATGTTGAGGGAGTATGGGTTTGTGGAGGAGTGAAGCGTCGCGGGCGCGGGGCGGGGTGCCGCGGGGTAACAGGTAGGGGCGCGACTGCGTCGCGTCCGAGGATGACCGGGCCGGTCATCCCTACCTAGAGACAGAGGACAGCACGTGGTGCTGTCCCACCCTCAAGACAAGCGGATGCGATGTCATCGCATCCCTACCTGTTATTTGCCGGCCACTTCCGCGCGGGCTTTGGCGAGAACGTCGGCGAGTTTCACTTCGGCGCCGCCCTGGCGCTTACTTTCATCGGCGGCTTCCATGAAGGTATAAAGTTCGAGGGTTTCGGCGGCGGAGACTTGCGGCCGGCCTGTGCGGAACATCTTCACCACGGCCTCGAGCAGCACTTCATAGCCGTCGAACTTACCGATGTCGGCTTCACCTTTATCGCCGACGGCTTTGCCGCCGTAGGGACCGCCCTTCGCTTTGCGATCCGCTTCGCGAAAGATGCCCACGCGTCCGTCGCCCCAATTCCCCGTGACCTGGATGAAACCTTCGGCGGTCTTGTCGCGCTTCACCGAAATACAGCCAGTACCCATCACCGCGTAGAGGCTTTCGCAGCCGTGGATACCGTACCAGTAGAGATCGGGGTGGTGGGGCTCGAGGCTGGCGGGGCTCGTCGCATAAGCCGACTTAACCTTACCCAAGGAACCTTGAGCGACCGCCTGCGTGCTCGCCGCAAAGCGAAGGGACGAGGAGCAGAAATAAACCACGCCCGCTTTCTGGGCGGCTTCCTGGAGGCGGATCACATCGGCCAGCGAGCCCGCGATCGGCTTGTCGATGAAGACTATCTGGCCAGACTTGAGGACGGGCAGGAGTTGCTCTAGGTGGACGCGGCCGTCGTTGGATTCCAGCATCACGAAGTCGACCTGCGCGCAGAGCTTCTCGATTGAGTCGACCATCTCGACGCCCATGCCCTGGAGCTTCACCGTATATTCTGGGACCCGTGTTGTGCTTTCCGGAATGTCTTTACTGCCTTGTGCGAAGGCGGCCGTGACGCGAAAGCCGGCGAATTTTGCGGCATCGGCGGGATTCTTCGGGCCAATGTTGAAGACCGTCGTGAACGCCACCACGTGGGACGTATCGAGGCCAATGATACCCACCCGCTTCGGGGCTTCTTCGGCGAAGAGCGAGGTGAGCATGACGGCCGCGAGAGCGGTCAGACGCGTAAAGCGGGCGAGGGGCATCTCACTTAGTTATCTTGCGACTCGTCGCTTACAAGCCCGCGGGCCGGCGGTTAACGCAGGACATCACGCAATTGATACGCCTGGCTCGCCATCAGTATGCCCAGCGCCATCCAGAGCACGCCCGTCGCGCGGTCGACGTTCCGAATCGTCGCCGCATCCTTCAGGTGCACGCGCAGGCGATCACCGAGAAAGGCATAGAACGTCATCACCGATAATTCCGAGCCCAGCGTACAGAGCAGGAAGATCGCCGTCGAACGGGTCGCGAGGCCATCGGCGGGCACGCCCGCCGCCTGAATAATGATGATCATCCAGGGAATCGTCTTAGGGTTGGAGAAATTAACCCAGGCGCCGCGGCAGAAAAGCTTCAGCGCGCCGGCTGCGAGGGCCGCGCCTTCGGGCAGACTCGAGCGCGGGCGTAGCAGGTGCGTCGCGCCGAGGTATAAAAAATAGGTCATCCCCGCCATCGCGATGAGGAAGCGGGCGGAAGGAAAGTGTAGCTGAAGCCAGAGTGTCCCGAAGAGCGACAGGAACAGGTGAGGCGTCTCACCGACCGCGAGACCGACCGTATGCCACCACGTGCGGCGTTGCCCATAGCGCAGCGACGTCTCAATCGTCGACAAAACCGCCGGCCCGGGCGAGAGACTCGCGGTCAGGCAGGCAGCGATGAGTACGCCGACGTTCATCCGCGCTTAGCGGAGCGACTGATGCCAGCGGGCGATCTCACGGGCCACGGCCTTCGGGCCAGGCATGCCCGTGTTCTCGCGCGCGGCGAAACCACGCGGCAGGCTGAAGACCTCGCGCCAGCCTTTCGTGAACGCCTGATCGGCGGTCAGCGCGGCCGCATCGGAAACCTTATCGAGTGGAACGCCGGATTTTTCGGCGAGGGCGACGAGCCGGCCCACCGCGTGGTGGGCGTGACGGAAAGGCATGCCCTTACGGACCAGCCAATCGGCGAGGTCAGTGGCGAGGAGGGCCGGATCTGAGGCCGCAGCGAGGCAGCGGGCCTTATGGAATTTCGTGCCCGCGAGCGTGGCATCGGCCACCGCGACGGACAGGATGAGCTGATCCGCCGCATCGAAGAGCGGCGGCTTATCATCCTGCAGGTCGCGGTTATACGTGAGCGGTAGGCCCTTCGTGAGCGTGAGTAAATGTGTGAGCGAAGCCTGGAAGCGCGCGGCCTTGCCCCGCAGCAGCTCCATCGAGTCAGGGTTGCGTTTCTGTGGCATCAGCGAAGAGCCCGTTGAGAATTCGTCGGGCATGCGCGCGAAGCCGAACTCCGCGGAGGACCAGAGGACCATGTCCTCGGCCAGGCGGGAGAGGTGGACGCCACAGAGGGCGGCCGCGAAGCAGAACTCCGTGGCCGGATCGCGGTCGGCGACTGCATCCATCGAATTAGAAGTCACCTGCGGGCGGCCCTTCGCGTCGACGAAGCCTAGTAGCTTCGCCGTGAGTTCGCGGCGGATTGGCAAGGTTGTGCCAGCGATGGCGCCGGAGCCTAGTGGGCACCAGTTCGCGGAGGCCTTGGCGGCGGCGAGGCGGGTGCGATCGCGGCCGAACATCTCGGCGTAGGCGAGGAGATGGTGCGCGACCGAGACCGGCTGAGCGCGCTGCAGGTGTGTGTAGCCTGGCAAGATCACATCGGCGTTGGCCGCAGCGAGCTTCACCAAAGTCTTCAACAGAGAGACCAGCGCCGCATCGGCGGCATCGCACTGATCCTTGATCCAGAGACGCACGTCGGTGGCGACTTGGTCGTTACGCGAGCGGGCCGTATGAAGTTTGGCGGCAGCCGGAACGCGTTTCGTGAGCGCACTCTCGATATTCATGTGCACGTCCTCCAGTTCGCGGCTCCACTTGAACTTACCCGCGGCGATCTCCTTCGCGATGCCGTCGAGACCCCGAAGGATTGCGTCGCGTTCGCGTTTCGTCAGGATGCCCACCTGAGCGAGCATCGTGGCGTGGGCTTGCGAGCCCCGGATATCCTGGGCCCAGAGACGGTGGTCGAAAGAGACTGATTCTCCGAAACGGAGCATCAATTCAGCCGGGCCGGCGGAAAACCGACCCCCCCAGGTTGCCTGTGCCTTCTTCCGTGCGGACATGAGCAAGCAATGCCTGCGGAATCGCGGGCAGGCAAGCAAGGATGCTCAGCGGCCCGCGGGAGCGGGGGCGGCAGCCG
>CAIRLQ010000341.1 GCA_903879465.1 uncultured Opitutia bacterium
AACATCGCGGCTGCGATCGCGAACGGACGGCTCGGAGAGCCGTCCCTACCCCAAGACAGCTAGGTCGGCACGCAGTGCCGACCCTACCTCGCTGCATCCCTGGCCAACTGGCCCACGGGTCAACGGGTCAACTTATTTTGCAATTCCTCTTCCATCACCCGAACAATCCGAGCGGCGGCGGTCCCATCACCATAAGGATTACGTAATTGGGAGCGGCGCGCATACTCCACGGGATCCGCCAGCAGGCGACCGGTGGCCGCGACGATGCGCTCAACGCTCGTGCCGACGAGTTCGCAAGTTCCCGCAGCGACGCCTTCGGGGCGCTCCGTGTTCTCACGCATGACGAGCACGGGCTTGCCTAAAGAAGGGGCTTCTTCCTGTACGCCCCCCGAATCCGTGAGCACGAGATAGGTGCGGTCCATCAGCCAGACAAAATCTTCATAGCTGGCCGGCGCGGCCAGGGCGATGCGGGGATGATCCCCCAGGAGCCGGCGCACGGGCGCCTGCACCTGAGGATTAAGGTGCACGGGATAAAGCACGCCGAGATCCGGATGGCGATCGACCAACTCACGGATGCCGCGGCAGATATTCTCGAAACCTTCGCCGAAAGATTCGCGGCGATGGCCGGTGACCAGAATCCAGCGTCGCGCGGGAGAGGCGAGGTGCGACGCGATGAAGGCAGGCGCAATACCGAGGCGGGCGCCGAGCGTGGCCGCCTCCATGCCCCGCGCCTGAAGTCCCACCCGCGTGGTGAGCAACGCGTCGATGACCGTGTTGCCGGTGACATGACAGCTGGCCGGATGGATACCCTCGCGGAGCAGGTTGGCCCGGGATTGTTCCGTCGGGCAAAAATTCCAGCGCGCCAGCGGCGAGGTCAGGCGCCGGTTCATCTCTTCGGGAAAAGGCGACCGAAGGTCGGCGGTGCGCAAGCCGGCTTCGACATGTCCCACCGGAATGCCCGCATAAAACGCGGCCATCGCCGAACCGAGTACAGTGGTCGTGTCGCCCTGCACCAAAACGGCGGACGGCTTGGCCGCGGCCAACCAAGTGGAGACGGCGCTGATCACACGGCCCGTAAGATCCGGGAGGGATTGTCCAGGCTGCATCAGGCCGAGGTCGATATCGGGCTTCAAGCCGAACGACCCCAAGGCCTGATCCAATAACTCACGATGCTGCCCCGTGGACACCAGCACCGGACGCAGGCGGGAAGATTTGCGCAACTCCGCAAACACCGGCGCGAGCTTAATACACTCGGGGCGCGTACCTACAATGAGGGCGATGGAGGGCATTTTTAGTTCAGGGGGCAAGTTGGCACGGGGGCACGGGGACAAGGGGAGATACTAATGAGAGGCTTAGTTGACCAGAGGCTCGGAGGCCCAGGAGGAGAAACAAACTCGCTGGCCGGTTGACAAGTTGACCGGTGGACAAGGGAGGCGAATGAGAGGCGGCGAGATTAATTCAGGAAACAATTTTCAGGTCTCGGGTCTCGGCAGCCGGGAGCCAGGTTCAGGTGTTCAGGTTCGGGTACAGGTTCAGGATTTGAAATTGCCCGCACCCGTACCTGTGCCAGATAACCTGCACCAGAGACCTGAGAACCGAAAATGTCTCTTGGTAGGGCGGGCTCTCCGAG
>CAIRLQ010000342.1 GCA_903879465.1 uncultured Opitutia bacterium
ATCAGTGGATGGACGCCTTCAATCACGTGAAGGAACGCGGCACCCCGAGCGGCGGCGACACGCAGACCGGCGGCCGCAGCCGCTTCCGCCTCGACGGAGCCGTCGTCGAATACCCTACCGCCGAACAGGCCGAAGAACTGGCGAAATTGCAGGCGGATTTCGATGCCAAGAATAAGAACTTCTTTGCACTCCAAGACAAGGCCTACGAAGCCTGGCTCGCCAAGCCGACGAAAGATAAAGGTATGCTGCCGAAAGAAATCGAACCCCTGCTCACCCCTGACAAAAAACGTACCGCCGCCGAGAACAAACAGCTCCGCGCGCATTACGATAAAGTCGTCTTCATCGAAGATCGTAAGAAAATCCCTGCCGTGATCGCCATCGATAAGGCGAAGCAGGAAGTCGATGGCTTCCGCGGCGACGTGCTACCGCGCGTGATGGTGATGTCGGATGACATGCCCCGCGACACCAACATCCTCGACCGCGGCGCATATCTCTCGAAGAAGGACAAGGTCACCTTCGATGCGCCCGGCTTCCTGCCTCCGCTGCCGAAAGACGCACCCAAGAACCGGCTCGGGCTCGCCCAATGGCTCTTTAGCCCAGAACACCCGTTGACCGCCCGCGTGCAAGTGAACCGCCAGTGGCAGCAGTTCTTCGGCAAGGGGATCGTGCGCACCTCCGAGGACCTCGGCGTCCAGAGCGATCGCCCGACGCACCAAGAGTTACTCGACTGGCTCTCGGTCGAATTCCGCGAATCAGGCTGGAAACTCAAGGCCTTCCAGAAACTCATTCTTGCAAGCAAGACCTACCGCCAGTCGAGCCTCGTCACGGCGGAGCAGCTGCAGAAAGACCCGGAGAATAAATTGCTCTCCCACGCACCCCGACTGCGCCTTCCCTCGATGGTGCTCCGCGATGTAGCCCTGAGCACGAGCGGGCTTCTCAATGGAAAAGTCGGTGGCGTCCCGGTCTACCCTTACCTGCCCGACAGCCCATGGGAGAGCCTCGCGATCACCAAGGAGCGCGACTTCACCTACCCCGCCTCGCATGGAGCCGACTTGTATCGCCGCTCACTCTACACTTTCTGGCGCCGCACGATTGTGCCGGTGAACATGTTCGACAGCTCGGCACGTCAGACCTGCCGCGTGCGCACGGCGGTGACTTCGTCGCCATTACACGCGCTCACGATGCTCAACGACCCGACCTGGGTCGAAGCCGCGCGCGCGCTCGCCCAACGCGTCTCGAAAGAGCAGCCGTCCGACGAGGCCCGCCTTGCGCGCGCCTTCCTACTTGTGCTGGGCCGTAACCCGGAAGGCAAAGAGCCTGCACTGCTGGCACGGATGCTCGCCAATCAACGCAAGGTGTACGCCGCCGACGCCAAGGCCGCCGACGCACTCCTGGCCATTGGTGAAAGTAAGCGCGATGCTACGATTCCCGCCGCCGAACAGGCTGCACTCACGGCTACCTGCCTCGCCCTTTACAATCTCGACGCCGCCATCACCCGCGACTGAACCCCATGGACTTCGAACTCTCCCCCTCCGAATGGCGCAGTCGTCTGACGCGCCGTAGTTTCCTTAGCGCCAGTGTCCAAGGTATCGGCTCCGTCGCCCTCGCCTCCCTCCTCGCCCGCGACCTCAAGGCCGCGAATAACCCCATCGGCACACTCCCCGGCCTTCCGCACTTCGCCCCCAAGGCCAAGCGTATGATCTGCCTCTGGCAAGGCGGCGGGCCTTCCCATATCGACCTTTTCGACCCTAAGCCGACGCTCCTCAAGATGGCCGGACAAGAAATCCCCGCCAGCGTGCGCGGAGACACCCGCCTCTCGACGATGTCAAGCAGCTACGCGAAGTACATCGCGACACCGTCGCTCAAGCCCTTCAAAAAATGGGGTGCTAGCGGCACCGAGCTCAGCGAGATGCTGCCGCATATCGGCTCCATCGCCGACGAAATCTGCGTGGTCCGCTCGATGAACACCGAGGCGGTGAATCACGCACCAGGCGTGACTTTCTTCATGACTGGTTCGCAGATTCCCGGAAGGCCAGCGATGGGCGCCTGGCTATCGTACGGACTCGGCACAATGAACGAGGACCTGCCTTCATATGTCGTGATGACTTCGTCCGACGCCGCCAAGACCTGCGGTCAGCTTTTCTTCGAACACTATTGGTCCAACGGCTTTCTCCCCGGCAAACATCAAGGTGTGCGTTTCCGCGGCGTTGGTGACCCCGTACCCTATGTCGGCAATCCGGCCGGCGTCAGCCGCGACGCACGCCGGACGATGCTCGACGACATGCAAGCACTCAACCGCGAGCACCTCGGTCAGGTCGGCGACCCCGAGATCGACACGCGCATCTCGCAATACGAGATGGCCTTCCGGATGCAGGCCTCGGTGCCGGATTTACTCGACTTTAAAAACGAGCCGAAGTCCGTCCTCGAGATGTATGGTCCCGACGTCCTCAAGCCCGGCACCTTCGCGAACAACTGCCTCATCGCCCGACGCCTCGCCGAGCGCGGCGTGCGCTTCACGCAACTGATGCATTCGGGCTGGGATCAGCATAACAATCTCACCACCGGCCAGCTCGCGCAGCAGTGCCTCGACACCGACCAGGCCAGCGCGGCCTTGGTCAAGGACCTCAAACAGCGCGGCCTCCTCGACGATACCCTCGTCGTCTGGGGCGGTGAGTTCGGCCGCACACCCTTCGGCCAGAACCAACAAGGCACTGGCTTCAAGGGACGTGACCACTTCGGCCGCGCCTATTCCTGGTGGCTCGCCGGCGGCGGCGTGAAACCTGGCCACGTGCATGGCGCGACCGATGAATTCGGCTGGAACATCACGAAGGACCGGGTCCATATCCACGATATGCAGGCCACCCTGATGCACCTCTTCGGCATCAACCACGAAGG
>CAIRLQ010000343.1 GCA_903879465.1 uncultured Opitutia bacterium
CCCGTCCGCTTGAGTTTCCGCTACGCTACGACCTACGGTTCTAATACGCCCGAGGCCTATGAGCGCCTAATCCTCGACGCCGTCGTTGGCGACCGCACGCTGTTTATCCGCGGCGACGAGACCGAGGCCTCTTGGCGCCTCTTCACGCCGCTCCTGCAGAGCTGGCAGCAGCAGGGGCGCAACGGCGTCGAAACCTATTCTTCCGGTTCCTGGGGTCCCGCCGCCGCCGATGCGCTGCTGGCCGCCCACGGTCACGCTTGGCGCAACGCCGGCCGCTGAGCATGGCCCATCCGCTGATTGACGCTTTGCCGGGTTTCCCGGTCAAAATTTCCGCCGCCCTCGCTTCGCTGGATAAGGCTTGGTCCGAGGAAGGCGAAGAAGCCGCGCGTGCTTCGCAGATGAACCTCGTGCTGATGTTCGGCGCGGGCGTCTCGCCCGCCGATGCGCAGGCGCGTTTCGACGAAGCGATCCTGTTCGCCCAGCGTTATCCCTGCCGGCTGGTCGTGCTCGCCGCCCGTCCGGCCGCTGAGGCCGCCGCCGCGCTTGAAGCGAAGGTGAACGTACTCTGCTTCTTTGATCCTTCGCGTCGCGGTAAGCGTTGCTGCGAGGCCCTGATGCTTGCGCATGGCGAGCCGACCAATGAGCTCGAGTCGCTCGTCTCCACTTGGCTCGAAGGCGATCTGCCCACCAATGTCTGGGCGCACGGCGTGACCGTCGCCGAGATGACCCCGTGGCTTGCGTGGACCGCGCGCTGCCGCCGCGTCGTTGCCGACCGCTCACTCGTGGGCGATGATTTCTTCAAGCTTCCGTTCCCGAATCCTAAGTCCGTCCGCGACCTCGCCGTCGCCCGCTGCCTGCCCGTGCGTCAGGCGCTCGGACAATATCTCGCCGCGCACGCTCCCGCCGAACTTGTTCGCGGCCTCCGCACGGTCACCGTCAATTACGGCATCGGTCTCCGCGGGGAGGCGCCGGCCTGCTGGAATGGATGCGCGGCTGTCTGACGCATTGTGCCGGCCTTTCGCGTTCGCACCTTGATGTGCAGTTCGTGACCACGCCGCAGCCGCCGCCCGGCGATAATCTCGACGCCGAGTGGGTTTTCGCCGACGGCGCCCGTTTTTCCTGGGAGCACGCCGATAAGGGCACCCGCGCGATCATCACCTTCACGCGTAGCCGCCAGCCAGCCCCTGTCACGCAGCGCGTCGCCTTCATGGCCCCCGCCGAGGCGTTGTCCGAAGCGGTGTTCTTTTAAGAGGTTGGGATAGCCTGCGTGCTGTCCTAAGGCATCTTGTCTTGAAGGGGTCTGGTCGCCTCCCCAGTAATCAGGACACCCCCATGCGAAAGTTCTCCGTCGCTTTGCTTCTGCTCCTAGCCTTTTCCCTGCGCGCCGCGGAATGGAATCCCGTCAAGGTGACGACCAAGGAATCCACCCTCAACGGACGGGCTGTGGAAACCTTCGAGCACGACGTGAAGCCCGAGTGGGGTTACGCGGCGCCGCAGAAAGATAGTTTCGTGGTGATTCACCCCACGACGGATCGACGCAACGCTCCTTTGTATGTCGTGCTACATTCCGCGGGGCACGATGTGTTCTCGTGCGTGAATTGCACGAAAACGGTTGGCAATCATGACATCTATCGTTCGCCCGATGATCATTACGCGCTGTACCTGGATTGCCGGAAGAACAAGGGCGATTGGTGGTGGGGCGGTATGCATGTCAAGGATCAGGCACTGATTGCAAAGAACTCCGGCGGCGACCCGATGCCCGTGGAGAAGCGCGTCATGGATACCG
>CAIRLQ010000344.1 GCA_903879465.1 uncultured Opitutia bacterium
ACCTCTTCAATCAAGGCATCCGCCCGGCCGTCTCGGTCGGCCTCTCCGTCTCGCGCGTCGGTTCCGCCGCGCAGATCAAGGCCTTCAAGCAGGTCGCTGGTAAGGTTAAGGGTGAGCTCGCCAACTACCGCGAACTCGCGGCGTTCGCCCAGTTCGGTTCCGACCTCGACGCCCAGACCAAGGCGATCCTCGATAAGGGCGACCGCTTCGTGGAACTCTTTAAGCAGCCCCCGACCGCCCCGAAGTCCGCTGAAATCCAGTGCGGCATCATCTGGGCCATGCAGAACGGCTTCTTCAATGACTTGCCCGTGAAGTCCGTCCAAGCCGCCTCCGCATCGCTGCAGGCCCACCTGGAAACCGCTAAGCCTGCCGTCCTCGCCAAGATCCGCGGTGGCAGCAAGATTGAGAAGGACGGCGAAGCCGAAATGAAGTCTGCCTGCGAAACCTGGCGCCGTAGCTTCAAGGCCTAAGGCCTGCCGTTCTCTTCCTTCCGCTAACCGACACGCTACATGCCTAAAGGACTCCGCGAGATCCGTAACCGAATCAAATCGGTTAAGAGCACTGGCCAGATTACTCGAGCCATGCAGCTCGTGGCGTCGTCGAAGATGAAGCGGGCTCAGGACGCTGCCCGCTCGGGCCGCGCTTACGCCGAGCTCCTCGGTGAAATCCTCGACACCGCGCAAGCTAAGGTCGGTGACTTCACCCACCCGCTCCTCACGAAGCGCACCGTCAAGGTCCGCGGTATTCTTCTCGTCACGCCCGACAAGGGCATGGCGGGCGCCCTCAACGGCAACCTCATCCGTCTGGCCGCTGAGCAGCAAAACGCCGTCTTTGTTTGTATCGGCCGCAAGGGTGCCCAAGCCCTCGCCCGCTCCGGCCGCAAGGTCCTCGCCGACTTCCCCGTCACCGACCGCGCAAACTTCAACGAAGTCCGCCCAGCCGCCGAGTATCTCTTGAAGGCTTTCAGCGATGGCACCGTCGACACCGTCGAGGTCCTCTTCGCTCACTTTAAGAACACGATGGTGCAGACCCCGCGCGTCCTGCAGCTCCTGCCGGCCGACAGCCTCGTGAACCAGGCGCGTGAATTCCGCGCCAAGCTCGGCCTACCCGAGCCTAAGACCGAAGCCGACGAGCGCGATATGCTCTTTGAGCCCTCCGCCGCGGAGATCCTCAACCAGCTTCCGGCCCTCTTCTTCAAGCAGGCCGTCCACCAGGCCGTCCTCGAGTCCAAGGCTTCCGAGTTCAGCGCGCGCATGGTCGCCATGAAGGCCGCCACCGACAACGCCAAGAAGATCAGCGCCGCCCTCTCCCTTGAATATAACAAGGCCCGTCAGGCTGCGATCACCCAGGACATCCTGGAGCTCACCGCCGGCGCCGCTGCCCAGTAATTTCCAACCCCTCCCACTTCTACCAATATCATGAGCACTAAAGGAACGATCACCCAAGTCCTCGGCGCCGTCGTCGACGTCCAATTCCCCTCCGACAAGGTCCCCGAGATCTACAACGCAATCCAGATCGACTATCAGGTCGAAGGTAAGGCC
>CAIRLQ010000345.1 GCA_903879465.1 uncultured Opitutia bacterium
GCCAGGAGCGCGCCTGCGAAGTCGTCGCCCGCGCCCTCCGTCGGTCTCGTGCCGACCTCAAAGATCCTCGGCGCCCGATCGGATCCTTCCTCTTCCTCGGCCCCACCGGCGTCGGCAAGACGCTCCTCGCCCGCTCGCTTGCGGAGCGCATGTTCGGCGAGAAGGAAGCGGTCATCCAAATCGACATGTCCGAGTACATGGAGAAGTTCACGGTCTCCCGCCTCATCGGATCGCCTCCCGGTTACGTCGGTCATGACGAAGGCGGTCAGCTCACGGAAGCCGTGCGCCGCAAGCCTTACTCCGTCGTGCTCTTCGACGAAATCGAGAAGGCCCACCCGGACGTTATCCAGCTACTCCTGCAGGCCCTTGAAGACGGCCGACTGACCGATTCGCTCGGTCGCGTCGTCGACTTTCGCAACACAATCATCATCATGACCTCGAATGTCGGAGCCGACGTGTTGCAGCGCAATAACTCGGTCGGGTTCGACGTCGGCGTGGATTCCACCCGCGACTACGAGAAGCTCAAGGACCGCATCATGGACGAGACCAAGCGCGCCTTTAAGCCTGAGTTCCTCAACCGACTCACCGACATCGTCATCTTCCAGCAGCTCGCGAAGACGCACATGACCAAGCTCGTCGACATCGAGGTCGACAAGGTCGCCAAGCGTCTCCTCGACCTCGGCGTGAAGCTCGTGGTCAACGAGGCCGCGCGCGGCTACCTGGTCGACAACGGTTGGGACGAAAAGTACGGCGCCCGCCCTTTACGTCGCGCGGTCGAACGTCTCCTCGAAGACCCGCTCGCTGAATCCATCCTTCGCGACGACTACAACAAGGACGAGCCGGTCATCGTCTCCGTCGGCGAGAAGGGTCTCGTCTTCACGCAGAAGAAGAGCGGCGCCGACGCCGGCGCGTAAGCGATGAACCGTCTGGTCACCGCTGGAATCCTCGGCGCGATTGCCATCGCGCTGGGGGCCTTCGGCGCCCATGCTCTGAAGGATCGCCTAGCGCTCATTCCGGAAGCCTCCGGCTGGTGGCAGACGGCGACCTTCTATCTGCTGACCCATGTGGTCGCTATCGGTGCTATTTCCGCCCGGTCGGTCTGGCCCGCGTGGCTTTGGGCTGTCGGCTCCGTGATTTTCGCTGGAACACTTTATGCCATGGCCTTGGGCGCGCCTCGCTGGTTCGGTGCCATCACGCCGATCGGCGGTTCGCTGCTCATCGCGGGATGGGTGCTACTCGCTTGGTCTGCTCGCAAAGAATCCTGACTTGCCGAAATCGCTTCGGCCTCCGACCGTGAGGCATGGCGGAGCCTTTCACATATCATGATGACGGCGGCGAAGAACTCGAGCCGGCCGAGCGCGAGGTGGCCTGTCGCTATTACCTCGAGGCTGGTCCGAAGCATACCGAATTCGTGACGCAGTTCCTCGCGCCCAGTGAGTGTCGCAAGTTCGACGTGCTCTGGGAGGAATCCGATATGACCGAGGAAGTGGCGGTGGCGGTCGCCTGGTTGCCTCGCGGGCAGCTCGAAGGTTTTGAATTATGGCAGGCCCTCGCACTGGCTTTCTGGAATATAAAGAAGGAAGGCGAATACTGGGACAACTGTGCTTGCGTTGAGATCATCGACCGAGAGGACACCTTGATCCCCGGCGACGCTTTCCGGGCGGTTTTGGCGGCCGTTTGGGCCAATAATACAGGCGACGAATAAGCGGCGTCCGCTTGCCACGGGGTCGGCCAGGGCTACAATTTGCTCATGCGACTCCTCGCCCTGGCTCTGACAATTCTCATGACCTCCTTGCACGCTGACGACAAAGCTCCCGGACTTCTCGGTGTTCCAATCAAGGACATCGACGGTAAGGCCACGACGCTCGGTGACGTCAAAGGAGGTAAGGCTTGGCTTGTCGTGAACGTCGCCAGTGAGTGTGGCTACACGCGCCAGTATGCGGGTCTGCAGTCCTTGTACGATAACTTCAAGGCCAAGGGGCTCGTGGTCGCTGGCTTCCCGTGCAATGATTTCGGCGGACAGGAACCTGGTTCTGAGAAGGATATCAAGAAGTTCTGTAAGACGAACTTCAAGGTCACCTTCCCGATGTACGCCAAGGTGAAGATCAAGGGCGATGTCCCGCATCCTCTATTCGAAAAACTTATGAGTAAGGATGCTGGTCATCCCGGCCCGGTTGGATGGAACTTCAACAAGTTCCTGATTGGTGCCGACGGTAAGCTGATTGCGCGCTTCGCCTCCGACGTCGAGCCGGATTCCGAAGAGCTGGAGAAGGCTATCGAGAAGGCGCTTAGTGCGCGGAAGTAAATTACTAGCAATTTTTGAATCCATTTCCGCCTTTTGGTCGAAAGATATTATGTAAACCGGTTCTCACTCACGAGCACCGATCAACCAATAGTAAGTCCGCTTAGTCTCTTACACGTAGCCCTAGGCATACGCTCTCACCATGTCGCCCCAGCCCTTGACGATATCCCGTGGACGGTTCGGCTTATTGATAGGCTTGGTCTTCACCCTTGGCGTCGTCTTGGCCGGGCTGAGCTTCCTTGGTCGAGGCGCTGAGATTGCTACGCCAGTGGCGAAGCCGACGCAGGCACCTCCCGCAAAAGGTCAGGTGAGGGTCAAGCTGCGCAGCTCTGCATCCCTTAATTTAGATGAGTCTAAGAATGTCCGCCCGGATGCCCCGGAACTGGGGCCGAATGCTTTGGGGACTTTTATGAAACAGAAGGAAGCTGAGGGCCGGGCGATGTTTAAGGAACTGGGTCATGCCGATGAATCCCGCGCCAATGGCGTCACTATTTCAGCAGAGAAGGTTCTGATCGAGTTGGTGAAGGAGCCTCGCATGGTAAAATTAGGGGAGGAAATGCAATTTTTGAATAAGTCTTGGCCCGGGGCTAGTCAGGAGGAAAGACAGGTCATCCTCGATCGTACCTCCGCCATCGTCGATCAGTTGTTAATCGAGTTCCGCGCCGCGTTGTCCGCCTTACGCTAAGCGCTAACACCCGTGAACTTCGCTTTCCAGCCCCGTCGGAACTTCCTTCGGCAAACCGCCGGACTCGTGGTCGGTATCTGGGCCACGCGGCTCCCGGCGGCGGAGGCCGGCGCGGCCTATGACGTCTGCGTCTACGGCGGAAACGCCAGTGGCGTGATGGCGGCCTGATGCATATCGACGGGGGTCGCGAAGAAGCTGTCAGCGGCTCGACTCGGCCGATCCTGAAGAAGGACTTTAACGATGCGCAGTATCGGGCGGTCTTCGCCGAGATGATCAAGTCCGCTGGCGTCACGGTTCTCTTCGGGCATCGCGTGAGCGCGGTCGAAAAGTCTGCCTGCGCCTTGTTCGCGCCGACGAACTACGGCCACAACGCCAGCTACCCGGATGGCGATTACGCGACCCGCGCCCGGATCTGGAAGGAGCAGCAGGACTTCGTCCGCGGCATGACCCACTTCCTGCGCACCGATCCTTCGGTCCCGGCGAAGCAGAAGGAGATGGCCTCAGCGCCGGCCTGGAGAAGGGCGCGTTCGACGACACCAAGGGCTATCCGCATCAGCTTTATGTCCGCGAGGCGCGTCGGATGATCTCCGATTACGTCGTCACCCAGGGGGATATGGAAGGGCGGACCAATCCAGCTGATTCAGTCGGTCTCGCTTCCTATGGTGTCGACGAATGGCCTTACGCCACCGTCGCGCTCGACGGCAAAGTGGCGCTCATGGGCGGATATTATTCCATGCTTTATCTCGAGCAGGAGCACCGCGGCATCTATCGTATCCCGTATCGCTCGATCGTCCCGAAGAAGGACCAGTGCTCTAACCTCCTCGTGCCCGTCTGCGTTTCCGCCAGCCACATCGCCATGACTTCCATCCGGATGGAGCCTGTCTGGATGATCCTCGGCGAATTGGCCGGCGTCGCGGCATCGATGGCCGTGAAGTCGGGCTCATCCGTCCAAGACGTGCCTTACGCTGAACTTTATCCGAAACTCCGGGCGCTGGCCCAGAAGGTCGAGATCCCGAATAAAAAAAGAGACTAAGCCGAAGTAGGCCCGGCGATGCGGAGTTCCGCGACAATCTTTCCACCGACCAGATGCTCGGTGATGATACGGTCCAGGTTCTCCGGGGTGCATTGGCCGTACCAGACACCCTCTGGGTAGATTACTGCGATGGGCCCGCCGGCGCAGATGCGCAAGCAATCGGCCTTGCTACGCTGGATGCCGCCACGCTCGGAAAGGCCGAGTTGCTTGAGGCGCGTCTTGAGGTGCTCCCATGATTTGAGTGCGAGTTCGCCGCCACAACAGGCCTGCTCCGGCGATTTCACGCAGAGGAAGATATGACGACGAGTGGAATCGAGCCCCAAGGCCTCGGCGGCGCGGGAGGCCAGGGGGTTCATTCGAACTTCGGAATCAAGCCATCCGTTTCAAGCTTCAGGAATAACTCTCGGCTGAACCAAGCATCATTGGCCGCGTATTGAATCTGGCGTTCGTCGAGTGGCTTCGCCCAGTTGGAAGTCTGCACCTTCTTGGACTTCTTCATCTGCAGGCGCAGGAAATGGGCGGCCAGGGCTTGGAGGCCCGTGTTGACCAGACCGGTCTTCTTCGTGTGGTCGGCGATGTCGATGAAGCCGCGATCATCGAATGGTGCACGAGCACGGAGATTCTTCACGTCATCGCGGACGGCGACGCCGACCTTGGCTTGGCGGCCGTTGCAGAGAATCGGGAAGGCGAGGGGGATTCCGCCGCAGTGATCGAGGCGGAAGACGAAGATATGGTGCTCGCCGGCAAGCTGAAGGATTGAGGGCAGGTTATATTCGCCGCGCGTGTGCGACGGTTTGGTTTCTGTGTCGAAGCCAAGGACTCGGTCGCGGGCGAGTGCAGCGATGGCCTTTTCGGCGTCCCGCTCGGATTCGATCAGCTCGATGGGTCCGTTCCACTCGCCGACAGGGAGGGATTCGATGAAATCTTTTTCAATACGGATACCGCCCGGCCCCCGGCCACCCAGGGTGTTGGCTTGGGCTTCGGCGCCCGGTTCGATGGCTTCTGGGTTGTTTTCGGACTCTTCCACGTTCGAAAGGCAAAGGGGCCACCGCCCATTGGCAACCAGAGACTCCCAGGGGCGGGAAAAAAGCGTTGACCGTGCCCGCGCGGGGACCTTTGTTTACCTTCCCATTTAACGGGGCCTTAGCTCAGTTGGTAGAGCGCTTGCATGGCATGCAAGAGGTCGTCGGTTCAAGCCCGATAGGCTCCACCATTCAAAACCGGCCGTCTTCCCTCGGGAAGGCGGCCGGACTCTTTTAGGGGAGCCCAGAGCTCAGCGTAGCGGGAGCTGGTTGAGTAGCGAACGGCAGTCGCTTTGGAGGCGGGACTCCACGGTGCTGTTGTCGCGATTGACCTTCTCGATTGATTCGATGGCCGCACTCATCGCCTTCTTTAGTACGAGGATTTCCGAGCGGGAGGCCTTGGCGTCGGGCTTTTCTGCCAGCTCGGCGGCGATAGTTTCATACTTCTTGAGCGCGGCTAGGATGTTTTTTCGGT
Organism: uncultured Opitutia bacterium; assembly: GCA_903879465.1. Lineage (GTDB taxonomy): Bacteria > Verrucomicrobiota > Verrucomicrobiia > Opitutales > UBA953 > UBA953. The sequence goes on from CAIRLQ010000345.1 coordinate 5,518, forward strand.
CTTCCGTGGCCCGGCGGAGAATCATCCATGCGGTTTTACCCTTTAAGCCGGTTTCGGAGAGCATGCGCATGTAGCCGATCGCACTAAACGGCTTGGCGTCGGCGTCGTAATCTTTTTTCGCAGCGGAGTCTTTCTCCAGGTTTTCCGGCGTACGGGTCGCAGCGGCCTTGGCGGCAGCGACTTTGCCTTTCTGGCCGTTGACGACCGGCGCACGCGGTTTAACGCCAGGCTTTTCGACTTTTTCTTCTACGGGTGCTTCGGTTTTAACTACGACTTCGTTCTTGGAGACGACCTTGCTGGCTTTCTTGAGGTCTTCATAGCCCGTCCAGAAAGCGGCTTCATCCAACTGAAATTCTTTGCAGACAATATCGATTTTAACGATGTCGATGCCTTTGAGTCCGTCCCGCAGTGCGATGGTGAGGTTCTTCGCGAGAGACTTGGCGTCGGTGGCTACGAACTCAGCCGCGAAAGGATCTAGCTCAGCGTCTTTCTTGGACATCTTCTTGTCCCCGTCGGCGCTGGTGAGCAGTAGTTCGCGCTCGGCCCAGATTTTCGGGTTATTTAGTTTCACCCAGTCGAGGTCAAGGTCGTCCCACTTGTAGCTAATGATGGCGTCCTTGCCGGCCAATTTGACCATGATGGTGGATTCGTCCAAGGTGATGTATTCGAAGCTCACCACGGCGGCATTGCCGGCTTTACGGAGCTGGACGGTTTCAGCGGAAGCTGTGATGGCATTAAGGCCAAGAAGGAGGCCGAGGAGGCGGACGGGGTTCACGGGAATAATATGAGGGGAGGGGCAGGTGGGCCGCAAATCTAGAACACCGGTAGGCCGGGGTGGTTGCAGAAGACCGCAACGAAAAAGACCGCCTTTCAGCGGTCTTGCGGGTCTGGCCAGTGAAGCCTCTTACTTTCCTGCCTTGGCTTGGAACTTCGGGAGGAGGTAGTTGGCGCAGGAGTCGAGGGAGGCCAGTTGCACGTAGTCGGCTTCAGGGACCTCGATGCCGTGCTTCTTGCGGAGCTCCATGACAATATCCAAGAAATCCATCGAATCGAGGGAGAGCTGATCGCGTAGACGGACTTCTGGCTTCACGGCGGCCAGATTCTCGTCCGGTGCAATGTCGGCAATAATGTCGAGTACGACCTGTTTGATGTCTTCCTTTGTCATGTTGTCAGGGGTTTGTTTCAAACGCCCAAACCCTGTCAGGCAACCCCATATTTCTTAACAATGAGGGCGGAATTGATACCGAGCATGCCGAAGGAGTTATTCAGGATGGCATTTACGCTCTCCACCTTGACGGGTTGGTTGATGACCAGTCCAGGTATGGCACATTCGGGGTCTAATTCCTCGATATTGATGGTCGGGTGGACCCAGCCATCGTCAAAAGAGGGCAGATTGCCCGCTAATTCCAGGGCGCCAGCGGCCCCCATGCAATGTCCGATGAAGCTCTTGGTGTTGTTGATCTTCGTGTCCGGGCAGTCGGTAAAGACGGCGCGCAGGGCGGTGCATTCCTGGATATCCCCAAGGGCGGTGGCCGTGGCGTGGGTGGAGACGATCTGGATGTCCTGGGGCTTCATGCCCGCCCGCTTGAGGGCCATGCGGACGCATTCCGTCTGGCGTTCCGGATTGGGCAGGACGGCATCGGTGGCGTCAGAGTTGATACACCAGCCCGCGATTTCCGCGATGATGCGCGCACCACGCGCGAGGGCGTCGTCGAGTCGCTCGAGCACGTAGATGGCGCCTCCTTCAGAAATCACGATGCCGTTGCGGTTCTTGTCGAAAGGCCGGGAGGCCTTCGTGGGGTCTTCATGGGCGCCGAGTGCGCCTTGGTTCTTAAAGCCGGCGAAGATGCCGAACGTGTGGATGGATTCGGAGACGCCGCCGGCGAAGGCGATATCGACTTCGCCGAGTTGCAGCATCTGAGCTGCTTGGATTAGCCCGGCGTTGCCGGCGGCGCAGGCGGCCCCGATGGTGTAATGGGGCCCGGTGATGCCCATATTCATGGTCACTTCGCCCGCCGGATTGTTCGCCACGGTGCGGGGGTTGTGGTGGTGCGTCCAATATTTGGTGTCGTTGCCGAACTGGGAGATATTGTGACTCTCGTTCTCTGTCTCGACATTACCGTGCTCCGTGATGCCGAGGTAGACGCCGACGCGCGACTTATCGACTTTATCCCAGTCGAGGCCGGAATCCCCGAGGGCTTCTCGTGAGCAGTAGATGGAAATCGAGCCGACCCGCGTACCGTTACGGATTTCCTTCCGCTTCTGCCATTTGGTGGCATCGAAATCGCAGACGCCCGCGGGGTGACGCCCCATGTGGCGCACGTCGATGACGGCGATACGTGCCTTGCCGGCTAGGAGGTTGGCGCGGAACTCGCCGAGCGAGTTGCCGTTGGGGGCGGTGAGGCCCAGGCCGGTGATGACAATGCGGGGCTTGGTGGACATCTGACGGGCCTCCATCAAGCGTCCGCCGGGCGTGAAGTCAAACCCCGCTCCCCGCTTCCCCTTGCCAAGTCAGGCATGGCTGTTTTCTGTGTCTATCGATGTCCAAGCCGCTCAAGTGCTCGCTCTGCGAGGAGGCCGCCACGGTTCACCTCTCCCAGGTCGTTCATGGGAAGGTCACCAAGGTCCATCTTTGCGAGGCCTGTGCCCAGAAGGGTGGAGCGACGGATCCTGCTGTCTTTCAGTTGGCCGACGCCTTGACGGCGGCCACGCCCGCCGCCCCGACGATTACCTGCCCGCAGTGTGGCTTCACCGATATCGATTTTCGTAAGCGCGGACGGCTGGGTTGCCCGTCCTGCTGGGAGACTTTTGGCGATGTGCTCGGCGGCTTGCTCGCCAAGGTGCAACATGAGCCTGAGCACGTCGGTCGGGCGCCGGCTGGAGTCTTGCCAGCTGCCCAGCTGCGCCGCCGGCTGACCGCCGCCCGGCTAGAGATGGAGAAGTCCATCAGCGCCGAAGACTATGAACTCGCCGCGCGCCTGCGTGACGAGATTGCCACGCTAGAAAAACAACTCACCCCTTCCTGAACATGTCAGTCCAAGACATCCTTGATGACGAAAGCGAACTGACGCACCTGCTGGGCGGCCAGCAGGCGGTCGTGCTCAGTACCCGCATTCGCCTAGCACGTAATCTCGAGGGGATGCCTTTCCCGGGTTGGGCCAAGGTGCCGCAACGCAAGGAGATCTCCGAACGCTGCGTGGATGCGCTGAATGATCTACCCAAGTTTCGCCGCGGTCACGTATTGCGCATGGGCGAGCTGGCCGATCGCGATCGCGCCGTGCTGGTCGAGCGCCACTTGGTCTCGAAAGAACTCGCCGCCGGAAAGAGCGGCGCGGCTGTCATCAGCCGCGATCAGACCTGCTCGGTTATGATCAATGAGGAAGACCATTTGCGCATTCAGGTCGTCAAGGCCGGCTGGCATCTGCGCGGTACCTGGAATATCGCCGAGCAGCTTGATGATGCCCTGGGTGCTCATCTCAAACTAGCCTTTTCCGACCGTCTTGGCTATCTTACCGCGTGTCCTACGAACGTCGGCACCGGCCTGCGTGCTTCTGCGATGGTCCATCTACCCGGGCTCTGTCTGGCCGGCCACATGGATAAGGTTTCCCGTGCGCTTAACCAGGACGGGCTCGCGGTCCGCGGTTGGCTGGGCGAAGGTACCGAAGCCGCTGGTAACGTTTTTCAGATTTCTAACCAGCAGACGCTCGGCCTGTCGGAGGATGCGATTCTTAAGCACCTCGGTGGCTGGATTAAGAATGTCATCGAGCAGGAGTGGAACGCCCGCCGTAAGCTAGCCCAGGATGAAGGGGAGCGCTTCCTTGATCGCATCGCGCGCTCGGCCGGCGTCCTACGCTCCGCCCGCCTGCTCACCAGCTCCGAGGCGATGAACATGCTTTCCCATCTGCGGCTCGCCTGTGATATGGGCTGCATCCCAGAGGAGCGTCGCCATATCGTCGACCGCCTGATGATCGAAGGCCAGCCGGCGCACGTACAGGCGAGGGCCGGCGAGGAACTGGATAGCGATGGACGTGACCGCCGGCGTGCCGCCGTGGTGCGCGAGGCGCTCCGCGATCTACCCGAACTCGTCCCGCCAACGGCTTAGTCGTTGGCGGACTTAGGCTTGTTTTCGCGGTCCTTGCGGGATAATTCGTCCAGCATGGCTTGGACGCGTGCCACGCCGCCGGTGATGTCATCCTGGGTGAACAGGATTTCTGGCGTGTGCTTCATCTGAAGGATGCCGCCGACCGTCGAGCGGAGCTCGGTACGAATGCGCTTCAGCAGGGCGCGGGCCGCCTTGTGGGCGGCTTCATCGCCGGCGACAGCATAGCCGACGCGGCACTGCCGCAGGTCGGGAGAGACGGTCGCCGTCGTGATGGTAATCAGCGCGGCCTCCGCGGCCCAGCCCTGACGCAGCGAGGAGGAGATCTCCCGCTGGACAAGTTCGGCTACCCGGAGCTGGCGCTGCGACATGCTTTTTAGAGCGAAGGACGAATCTGCACCATCTCGACTGCTTCGATGATATCACCCGGCTGGTATTCATCGTAGCCGCCGAGCTTGATGCCGCATTCGAAGCCGGCTTTGACCTCGGAGGCGTCGTCTTTGAAGCGACGCAGGGTCTCCACCGGGCCGTTGTGGATGATCTTACCGGCTCGCACCACGCGGGCCTTGGCGGCGCGGCGGATGAGGCCTTCGGTGACCATGCAGCCGGCGACTTTGTGTTCCTTTCCGAGAGCGAAGACGGCGCGCACTTCGGCGGCACCAAGCTTGTTCTCGCGGACTTCGGGATCGAGGAGTTCCGACATCGCATCCTTCACGAGCGTGATGAGCTCATAGATGATGTCATGCGTCACGAGGCGGACGCCGGTGCGCTTAAGCTGCGGCTGGACGCCGTTCTCCAACTTAGTGTCAAAGGCGACGATGACCGCTTTGGCGGCTTCGGCCAGGGCGACATCGCCCTGCGTGACTGGGCCGACGGAGCCGCCGACGATTTCGAGGCGGACCTTGGTCGACTTGATTTCAAGGAGGCAACCTTCGAGGGCTTCGAGTGTCCCGTTGACATCAGCCTTGAGCAGCACGCGGAGAATCTTCTCCTTGTCCTGGGCGAGGGCGGCCATGAGGCGTTCGAGATCCGACATGCCAGGGCGGGCGCCGGTGTTGGGCGCCTGCTGCACCGCCTCGGCGGCCTTGCGGGCGGCGAGGGCAGCTTCTTCGGCGATCTCGCGGGCTTCGCGGTCGTTCTTAACGGTCTTGAACTTGGTGCCCGGGGCGGGGACTGCATCCCAGCCGAGGACGAGAGCGGGAACGCCCGGAGACGCCGAGGGCAGGCGGGTGCCGCGTTCATCCATCAGCGCACGCACTTTGCACCAGGTCTCACCGCAGACAAACGAGTCGCCGGGCTTGAGGGTGCCTTTCTGCACGATGACGGTAGCGGTGGGGCCGCGCCCGGTCTCCATCTGCGATTCGATGACGACGCCCTGGGCCGGGCACTTTGCGTTGGCCTTAAGGTCGAGGACTTCGGCCTGAAGGAGAATGGATTCAAGCAACTCGGTCATGCCGGTGCCCTTGAGCGCCGAGACCGGGCTGGTGATGGTTTCGCCACCCCAGTCTTCCGGGGTGATGCCGCGCTGCTGCATCTGCTGCTTCACGCGGTCAATGTTGGCGCCCTTGGAGTCGACCTTATTGATCGCGGTGACAATTGCGCTGGCGTGTTTCTGGGCGAACTTAAGAGCTTCTTCGGTCTGCGGCATGAAGCCGTCATCTGCGGCCACGACGAGCACGGCGATGTCGGTGACCGATGCGCCGCGCTCGCGCATCTTGGCGAAAGCGGCGTGACCTGGGGTGTCGAGGAAGGTGACGGAGCGACCTTTGTATTCAGGCTTCTCGCCCAGATAGGCCACGGAATAGGCTCCGATGTGCTGCGTGATGCCGCCGGCTTCACCGGAGACGACGTTGGTCGTGCGGAAGAAGTCGAGCAGGGTGGTCTTGCCGTGGTCGACGTGACCGAGCACGCAGACGACCGGAGGACGCGTGCTCATCAGGGCCGGATCATCTTCAGACGGCTTTTCAACTTTCTTGACGGGTTGGACGCCTTCGCCGCGGTGGCGAATCTCTAGGGTGTAGCCGTGGCGTTCGGCGACTTTGCGGGCGTCGGCTTCCTCGATGACCGAGGAGACGCTGACGACCTTGTTCAGTTCCATCAGGTTACCGATGACCTGGAAGGGTTTCAGATTCAGGGCGATGGCGAAGTCGCGCACCACGATGGGCGGACGGACGGTAATCGCACCTTTACTTCCAGGGGCGGCCTGATTGCTGGTAGCAGCGGGGCGATTGACGATTGGCGCGGCGGGGGGGCGGACGACCGGAGGCATATTGCTCGGGCGTGCGGGCGGCGTCGGCGGCGTGTTGCTGATGACGACCGGAGGCAGTTCGACTTTCGGCGGCTGGGCCGGCGAAGGGCGGGGCAACGGAGGCGTCACGGGCGGGCGGGCGACCGGAGTTACGGGAGCGATGGTGGGTCGCGGCGGCAGGCTCACCGGGGTGGGCGAGTTGGGCTTTGTGACCGGAGTTACGGGGGCAATCGGTGCCACGGCCGCGACGGGCTTGACGGGCTCTGGGGCCTTGGGTGCTTCGACGACAGGCTCGGCCTTCTTCGGCAGTTTATCTTCCGCGAACGTCATGAAGTCGTCGCGGTAGGTCTTCCCGAAGTTGCTCGAGGCGGCAGGCTTTTTGCCCTCCGTGTAAACGTAGTCCTTGTAGTCCGGGCGGGCCGCCACGAACTGATCGACTAGGGCGAGCAGCGCCTTGACCTCGATGCCGAGCTCCTTGGCCACGTCGCTGAAGCGCTGGGTCGCGGCCGCCTTCTTGGCTTCAGGTTTCTTCTTCTCGGTCATGTGCTCGTTCGGGTGGTGTCTGGGAGGGGACTTGAGGAAGGAGGATTAGGCGCGGCGGGCCTTGGCGTAGGCCGCGAGGACAGCTTCGACCTCTTCGGTCGGGATGCCGCTTTCCTTAAAGTCTTCGACGGTCGCGCCTTCGAGGGCTTCGACGCTAGAGATGCCGAGGCCGACGAACTTAGCGACGAGCTCAGGCGCGAGGGCCAGTTGCTCAGCGATGCGGACGGCGGCGTCGCCGGCCTTCGCTTCGAAGCTCTCGGCGGCGTGCGTGGCCTTCTGGATGTTGAGGCCCCAGCCCATGAGTTTGGAGGTCAGGCGGGCGTTGCGGCCCTTGCTGCCGATGGCGATGCGCATGTCGTCCTCATCCACTTCGAAGAAGATGCTGCGACTGCGCTCGTCGATGCGGACATTGCGCGGCTTGGCCGGGCGGATCGCTTCTTCAAGCAGCTTGAGCGGCTCAGGATGGTAGCGGATGATATCAATCTTCTCCCCGCCGAGTTCCTTGACGATATTGCGGACACGCGCGCCGCGGGCACCGACGCAGGCGCCGACGGGGTCGACCTTCGGGTCGCGCGAGTCGACGGCGATTTTGGTGCGGTAGCCCGGGTCGCGGGCCATGGCGGCGATGGTGACGGTCTTGTCGGCGATTTCAGCGACTTCGAGCTCGAGGAGGCGGCGGACGAACGCTGGGTTGGCGCGGGAAAGCACGAATTCGCGACCGCGCTGCGGGTCTTCGCGGATTTCAAGAAGGAGGCAACGGATGCGGTCGCCGGTGCGGAATTCGTCGCCATGGCAGCGTTCCTTGTGAGTCAGGACGGCTTCGGCCGTGCCGAGCTCGATCACAACATTGCCGCGTTCGGTGCGGCGGACGATGCCCGTGACGATATCGCCGACTTTATCCTTATATTCTTGGAAGACCTGATCCTTTTCAATTTTGCGGAAGCGCTGGTTGAGGAGCTGCTGGGTGGTCTTGGCGGCGATACGGCCGAGGTCGGCCACGTTGATGGGCTTGCGAATCTCTTCGCCGACCTTGGCGTCGGGGCGGATGAGCGCGGCGGCGACGGGGTTAATTTCCTGCAGGGGGTCGATCGCCGAGTCGGTGACGCGGTAGATCACGTGGGCATCGAGTTTGCCCGAGATGGGGTCGGCCGTGACTTCGACGTTCTGGCCGGCCATAACGGATTTCTCGACGGAGGACTTGATGGCCTCCACGATGAGGGCGCAGGCGTCCTCCTTGGGGATGTGTTTCTCCTTCTCGAGATATTGGAGGTAGGGTTTAATATCGACGCTCATGGTAGGTGCGGGTGTTCGGTGAAAGTATTTAGGGA
>CAIRLQ010000346.1 GCA_903879465.1 uncultured Opitutia bacterium
AAACCTCCCATGACCACCGAAGGTAAGCTCAAGCGCTCCCGCAACCCCCTCGACTTCGATTTCACCGAACCCGAGGCCCTGACGCGTTACGTCACCGAGACGGGTAAGATCCTGCCCCGCAAACTGACCGGCCTCACCGCCCGCCAGCAGCGTCATATTGCCAAGGCCGTGAAGCGCGCCCGGAATATGATCACGATGAAGTAAGCCGTCCACGCGACGTCTTCCCCCGGGCCGCCTTTTCAGGCGGCCTTTTTGTTGGCCGCGTAGGGGGTTGCCCCTGAAGGCTGGTCGCCGTAAATCTAACGGGACTTTTCCACCCGGCTCGCCAATCTCCGTCTTCGCCTTGTCCGCCCCGCTTCCCAGTCTGCTGACCGCCACCGAACTTCCTCGGGCCGCTGAGTTGTTGCGCCAAGGCGAGTGCGTGGCGCTCCCGACGGAGACGGTCTACGGTCTGGCGGCCGATGCGCGGAATGAAAAGGCGCTGGCCCAAGTTTTTGCGATCAAGGGCAGGCCGCTCCTCGACCCACTCATCGTGCATGTGCTCGATCTCGCGGCCTTGGCCGAAGTCGCCGAGCCGGATCCGCGCCTTGCGAAGCTCGCCCATCTCTGGCCGGGGCCGCTCACGGTGGTGCTCCGACGTAAGTCCGGCGTGCCCGACCTGGTCACGGCGGGTAAGTCGACGGTCGCCGTGCGTATCCCGGCACACCCGCTGTTCCGCGAGGTGCTGCGTCTTGCGGGCTGTCCGCTCGCCGCCCCAAGCGCTAACCCTTTTGGCTACGTGAGCCCGACCAAAGCCGAACACGTCCGCACATCGCTAGGCGAAGGCTGCCCGTGGATCGTCGACGGCGGCGCCTGCCAGCACGGACTAGAATCGACGATTCTTGATCTTTCTTCGCCCGGCCGCGCCCGCCTGCTCCGCCCTGGGCCAGTTTCGCTGGAGACCCTTCGTGAACTACTGGGCGAAGTCGAAGTAATCACGCGTGCCGCGAGCCAGCAGGTCGCACAGGACGCTCCAGGAATGCTGGAGCGTCATTACAGCCCCGCCACCCGCGTTGCGCTTTTCCCGAACGGCACACTACCGGTCATCGCGAATCTGCGCTCAGCAATTCTTTTCATCGGTCGACGGGCCGCGCCGCCGGCGAACGCCGATATATTTCTGCTTTCTGAATCAGGCTCGGTCGAAGAGGCTGCGCACAATCTTTTCGACCTTCTGCGTCAACTCGACGCCCGCGGGTACGCCACTATCCACGCTGAACTGGCCGCTCCCGCAGGCCTCGGCGCGGCTTATAACGACCGCCTGACGCGCGCCGCCGCCCGCTGATGCAGAACTTGCTCGAGACGCTGAAGAAGGCCGCGGAATTCCTCGCCCGTAAAGGACTGGAAAAACCACGCGTCGAAGCCGAACACCTCTTCGCCGCTGGCCTGGGATTGAAGCGACTCGACCTGTATCTGCAGTTTGAACGTCTGCTTAATGAGGAGGAAGTGAAGCGCCTTCGCGACCTGACCGTCCGCCGTGGCAATCGCGAGCCTCTCCAGCATATCGTCGGTAAGGTGGAGTTCCGCGATCTCGTCTTGAAATCCGATAAGCGCGCGTTGATCCCGCGTCCGGAGACCGAAGAGCTGATTGATCGCGCCCTGGAACTTTTTCCGCAAGATCAAGCCGTGCGCGTCCTTGATCTCGGCACGGGTTCTGGCGCCATCGCGCTGGCACTGGCCTCGGAGCGGCCACTTTGGAAAATCGACGCGGTCGACCGTTCGGCCGAAGCCTTGACGCTGGCACGTGAGAACGCCGATCTGCTCGGTCTGGCCCTGCGCGTGAATTTCGCGGAGTCCGACTGGTTCTCCACGGTAACGGATGCTTACGACCTCATCATCTCGAACCCGCCCTATCTTACGGAAGACGAAGTCGCCGTCGCTGACCCAGAGGTGCGCGAGTTTGACCCGAAGTCTGCCTTGGTCGCCGCGGAAGACGGGGTCGCTGATTTGAGAAAAATCTTGGAAGGTGCCGCGAAGCATTTGCGCCCGGGTGGTTGGTTGCTCTGCGAAACGGGCATCGACCAGCACTCGGCTTTGGCCGAACTCTCCGCGAAGCTCGGTTACGTGGAAGCCTCCGGCCTGCCCGACATGAGTGGCCGGCCCCGTTTCTGGAAAGCTAGAAAAGAATAACCATCGAGGGCAGGAGACCCCGAGGACCATCTTTTGTTTTGGGTAGGGTCGGCACAGCGTGCCGACCTAGTTGTATCGCCTGTATCTGGTAGGGTTGGCACTGCGTG
>CAIRLQ010000347.1 GCA_903879465.1 uncultured Opitutia bacterium
CACCGTGCCAGCTTGCCCTCTGACCGTTACTTCAGCCCCAACACATCTTCCATACCGTATAGGCCGGCGGGCTGGCTCTTGAGCCAGCGGGCGGCGCGGACGGCGCCACGCGCGAAGATCTCGCGATTGGAGGCCTTGTGCGTGAGTTCGAGGCGTTCGCCTTCGGCCGCAAAGAGGACCGTGTGGTCGCCCACGACGTCGCCGCCGCGGATGGCGTGCACGCCGATCTCGTCGAGCGGGCGTTCGCCGACGAGTCCGTCGCGGCCGTGCTTGAGGGCATCCTTGGCGAGCTGGCGCTCTTCGAGGAGAATCTTGAGGAGCGTCTCGGCAGTGCCGGAGGGCGCGTCCTTCTTGAGGTTGTGGTGCATCTCGAGGACCTCGACGTCCCAGCGGCCGGCGTCGGAGAGCGAGCGGGCGGCCTGGCGGACAAGCGCGTTGAGGAGCGTGACACCGACGGAGTAGTTGCCGGCCCAGACGACCGGGAGGCCCTTGATGGCAGCGGTGATCGCGGCCTTCTCTTCAGCCGTGTGGCCGGTGGTGCCGATCACGAGCGGCTTGTGGTGCTGGGCACAGAGCTGCGCGACCGCGAGGGTCGCGGAGTGGTACGAGAAATCGATGACCACGTCGGCGGCAGCGATGTGCGCGGCGAGGTTATCGCCCTGGTCGACGCCAGCGGCGATGACGGCCTTCTCGGAGGCGGCGACGTTGACGATGGCGAGGCCCATGCGGCCCTTGGCACCATTGAGGAGAATGCGGATGGGTTGGCTCATCGGAGGGAGGCGAGGGTGGCGTCGGCGACCTTCTCGACGAGAAGGCGGTTGGCTTCGGACATCTCGCAAAGCGGCAGACGGACTTCGTCGGAACGGATGATTCCGGCGCGCATCATGCAATGCTTCACGGGTACCGGATTTGGTTCGACGAACAGCGTCTTGAAAATTTCGGCCAGCTGGGTGTGCAGCCTCTTTGCTTCCGCGAACTGCTTCGTGCGCGCCAGCTTCGCGAGTTTGGCGACTGGACCGGGGATGAGGTTCGACGCGACGGAGATGATGCCCTGGCCGCCGACTTCGGCGAAGGGCAGGGTGAGGGAGTCGTCGCCGCTGAGGACGATGAATTCTGGATCCGCTTCGCGCACGAGTCGGGCAGCCTTTTCGACCTGGCCGCCGGCTTCCTTGATGCCGATGATGTTCGGGTACTTCTTGCGCAGCCGTAGCGTGGTCTCGACGGTGATCTCGATGCCGCAACGTCCTGGGATGGAGTAGAGGATAATCGGCTTGGCGGTGGCCTCGGCGAGCAGGGCGAAGTGACGGAACAGGCCTTCCTGGCTGGGCTTATTATAATACGGGGCGACGAGCAGAAACGCATCGGCACCGGCTTCGTCGGCCCGCTGGGTGAGGTCGAGGGCTTCGGTCGTCGCGTTGGAGCCCGTGCCGGCCATCACCGGGACGCGGCCAGCGGCGAATTCGACCGTGCGGCGGATTACATCGATGTGTTCGTCGTAATCGAGAGTGGGCGATTCGCCGGTAGTGCCCACGGCGACCAGGCCATCGATACCTTCGGTGATCTGAAATTCGACCAACTTCTTTAAGTCATCCCACGCCACCGCTCCGTTAAGGAAGGGGGTGACCAAAGCCGTATGGGCTCCCACGAAAGCGCGGGGGCCGAAAGGACGGCGAGAAGAGATGGAACCGGTCGTGGACATTGCGGCTGGATTGGACCCCAGAAACAACCTCCACCCGCCAAAAGAGACAAACCCAAAAACCCCGCCAGACGGGCCAAGCCCTGCTTAAGGGGCCGGACCGATGAGGATTCGGTTGTTTTCCGTATCCGTGACGTAGAGGCGGCCATCCGGCCCGATGCGGGCGCCGTGTGGGCGATTGAGCTGCGTGCCGGCCCAGTCGGCGCCGACGACGGCACCTTTCTTGCCGTTACCTATGATGGTGTGGATCGTCTGTTTGAGGGGGTCGAAGAGGCGGAGGCAATGGTTCTCTGTGTCGAGGATGAGCACGTTGCCCTTGGTGTCCATCGTCACGTACTTCGGGCCGTTCATGCGCGCGTCGACCGCCGGGCCGTCGGTGGCTGGTCCAGACTTGCCGGCTTTATTTACCACGACGTTCACCTTGCCGTCCTTAATCGCGACGAGCGCGTGGCCGCCGCGGAGGAGCGCGTAGACGGTGCCGTCCTTAGCTGTGCAGGCTGCGCGGACATCGCCCATCGGGGTGTTCAGGGCATCATCGCCATCCTTCGGGAGGCCCTTCTTGCCGTTGCCGGCGATGGTCGTGATGGTCTGCGTTGCGAGGTCGATGCGGCGCACGCGGTTATTGCCGATGTCAGCGATGACCATGAATTTACCGGAGGGATCGATAACGCCGCACATCGGAATGTTAAATTGCGCCTTGTCTGCGGGACCGCCGTCACCGGCGAAGCCGGACTTACCCGTTCCCGCAAACGCCGTCGACGCGCGCGTCTTTGGGTCGAGGCGGATGATGCGGTGCTGGAAGCTGTCGGAGGCGTAGATTGAGCCGTCGGGCGCGATGGAGATGTCGTGCATGCCGTTGTAGACGGCGGGCGAAAGATCCAGGAGTTTGGCGGGCGCGGGCAGTTTCGGGGCCTTGCCCATACTGCTCCACTTCACTCCGGAGATGTATTCGATTTTGCCGTCATGAATATGGAAGATGCGGTTCGCGGGCTGGAACTCCACGCCGTACGCGTTGCCCTTAGCGTCGAAGGCGATGCTGAAAGGCTCGTGCAGGTCTTCGGCGCCGGGGAGTTTGACGACTTCGATGGCGGCGAACGCCGAAACGGCGCAGGCGAGCAGGGGGAGTAAGCGGGTAAGCATACGTCGTTTGTAGGCCAAGGCTGGAGTTGTTCAAGACCTCTGCTGGAAAATGGTTCGACCTCGGGCACGGCGCCCCCACCTTGGCGTCTCCCGTGACTGAACCGCTTCCATTGATTGTCCGCGAACTCGGCGGAACCGGCGCACCGCTCGTCGTGTTGCATGGCCTACTCGGTTCATCGCGCAACTGGCAGTCCGCTGGCGTTGCTTTGGCCGAACGCGGCCATCGCGTGCTGGCGCCGGATCTGCGTAACCATGGTTCGTCGCCTTGGTCGGAGGATTGTTCATATGTTGCGTTGGCTGGCGATGTCATCGCGTTGCTCGATCGGCTCGCGCTCGGCCCCGTACATCTCGTCGGGCACAGCATGGGCGGCAAGGCTGCGATGCGGCTTGTCATGGAACGCCCGGACCTTGTCTCTCGCCTGACGGTAGTGGACATCGCCCCGCGTGCCTACTCCGATCGCGTGCGGGTAGAGTTTGCTGCGATGAACGCCCTCGATCTTACGATGGTGAAATCACGCAAAGACGCCGAGGAGAAGCTAGCGGAGCAGGTGCCCGAGTGGGGTATGCGTCAGTTTATCCTCACCAATCTCGGTCAGGACGCCGAAGGTTGCTGGCGCTGGAGCGTCAATCGCGAGGCACTCACACGCTCCTTGCCTGAAATTCTCGGCAATCCGCTGGCTGTTGGTGAAGTCTGGAGCGGCTCGACGCGTTTCCTGCGTGGCGGGAAATCGAATTACATCCGCGATGAAGATGTCGCCTTGATTCGCGCGCATTTTCCCCAGGCCGATGTCGTCACGCTACCTGATAGTGGGCACAACCCGCATTTCGAGGCGCGGGCGGGCTTCGTCGAGGCGGCGTTGGCTTAACGCTTAGGCTTTCGGTCTAACCATTCGCCGAAGCGGTTCAAGCCGAGGGCGATCCAGACCAGGACCATGCCCGCCGCCGCTACGCCCGTGATGAAGATGAATTTTGCGGACTCTTTACTGAGCCACCACGGGACATCCCGGCGGGCGGGCTCGGTCGTCACGATCAGCGGAGACTCATCTTCGGCAATCATTATGACCCAGCGGGGCTTGGTGGCAGGTTTTGTTTCATCCACCAGCCACAGGATGAAAGTGTGCGGGCTCATCTCGGGAACGCGCAGGACGAATTTAGGATTCTCCGGGGTCCAGGTCCATTCGGCGATCTCGAGCTTGTAGGACTTCGCGAGTTCTTCCGGCGTGTGGCCGAGCGGGGCGGTCGGGTCTAATTTCTGCTCGGAGGCGAAGGTGGGCTCGCCTGCCACCTTCACCAGGGGGACGGTGTCGTTCCCTGAGGAGAGCTGAAAGAAATTGTTGGCGGCCTCCGTTAGCTGGGCGCGGCTTTGAATCGTGAAGTTGGCTTCGGCGTCGGCCGTCACGCGCAGGACGCATGAGCCATCGGTCCGCAAGGTTAGTTTGGCGAGGAGGAACTCGCCGTTATGGGCGCAAACGAACAAGGGGAGCAGTATTGCTCCCCCTGTCAGGACCAGCTTTTTCAGGGTGCGAATCACTTACGGTCCCAGCGTAGCACGCGACCGAAAGTATTCCACTCTGTTTCGAGGATGTTCCCCTGGCCGTCGAAGGTGATGCCGTGTGGTGAGGTCACAACGCCTTCGCGCCAATCGGCTGGTTTCACTCCGGGAGTGTTGGTTTCTTTCTTAGTGCCGTTGGCACCTGTGTTGTCGTTGACGCCCATTGCGGCAACCATGGCGCCTTCCTTGTTCCAGACGGAGACACGTCCTGCAA
>CAIRLQ010000348.1 GCA_903879465.1 uncultured Opitutia bacterium
TCGCTCTTCGATGTGGCGGGCAACCTCGCTCGGCAAGCCGTTTCGGGCCGATTCTCGCCTGCGCAGCGATTCTCGCAGTGCCGTAGACGAAACCTGGACCGCGGGGGCGGTCAGCACGGTAAGTTTAATATGCGGCGCCAGCACGGCCGGCGGAACCGTCGAGATACCGTCACGCGAAAGCACCGCGAAATCCACCAAGCCGCAAAGTTCGCCGATATCTTTCCAACGATCGAGTCGCGCCAGCTGATCTGCCCCGAGAATCCACACGCGCCAAGCATGGGGAAACTCACGGGCTAACTCCCGGGCGGTATCGATAGACCAACTCGTACCACTTCGATTGAGCTCACGCTCGTCAATGCACGCCCATGGGCTTCCGGCGAAGGCGAGCCGACACATGGCCACACGCTCTTGCGCCGAGGCCACCGGCGCCCCCGAACGCATCGGCGCCTGTCCAGCGGGTATCACCCGCACTTGGTCAAGCCCCAGCTGCTTCCACGCGGCCGTCGCCGCCGCCACGTGTCCGTTGTGCGGAGGGTCAAAGGTCCCGCCTAGAATGCCGATCGCGGAGGGCATGCAGGCATTACGCTGGGCGACCCAGCCACTGGCAACCCAAAGCAGGCTTGAGCCCGAGCCATTAGCCCGAAACTATCCCGACATGGCGCCTGCCTCGCGATTCCTACCCCCGGGCTTCGACCCCACCCAGCCGGTCGTCGTCATCGCGGGCAAAGGCCGCTACCCTGCCCTGCTCATCGAGAGCGCCCGCGCCCGCGGAGCAGCGGTGAAGCTGATCTCTTTCGAAGAAGAAACCGACCCCGCCCTGATCGCCACCTTCGCCCCGGCGGACCATCGGGCCGTCCCCGTGGGTAAACTCGGCACCCTGCTCGACTCACTGAGCGAACTCCGCGCAGCCGGCGCGGTGATGGCAGGGCAAGTCACCCCGCGTAAACTCTTCAGCGGCATGGTACCCGACCTGAAACTGGTCGCACTGATGGCCTCCCTCAAAGCTCGCAACGCCGAGACAATCTTCGGCGCCATCTCGGCCGAGATTGAGAAAATGGGCGTGCGCATGCTCGATGCGCGCGTCTTCCTGGATGATCACCTGGCGACCAAGGGCTGCATGACGGGCTGGAGCTGCGGCATCGCCGACGAACAACTCGCTTTCGGTACCGGCATGGCCCGCGAAATGGCGCGACTCGACGTCGGCCAGGCGGTCGTCACAGCCAAAGGCACGGTCATCGCGGTCGAAGCTTTCGAAGGCACCGATAACATGCTCCGCCGCTGCGCTCAGACGGGCGGCAAGGAGATGTTGCTGACGAAATCCTCCAAGCATGCCCAGGATTGGCGCTTCGATGTACCGTGCTTTGGTTTGAAAACACTCGAGAGCATGGCTGAAGGCGGCGTGTCTAAGGCAGCCCTGGAAATCGACGGTGTCATCCTGATCGATAAACCCGCTGTCCTTGCCCGTGCGAAAGAACTGGGCATCGACCTCTGCGGCTTTGCCGCCTGACCTTCGCTCCACGACTTGCGCGCGCTGAGTCGACTCAGCCTTCGAAGAAATTCCAGGCGACCGCACTTTCCGCCAGCACCCAGGCGACGATCAGCGCGAAGACGACCAGAAGCCAGCGGCGATGCCGCACCCAGAGACTGGGCGTCTCATCCGCATGATCCAATCCGTGTCGCGCGCTGAGCATCAACCTCATCTTCGTACGCCAGGGAAGTTTCGTCTGACCCGATAGATCGGGGTGCGCATACGTACTCTCCCGGTAGACGGGCTTGCGAAACAGGCCGGCAATATGACGCAGCATCCCCCTTCCTTACACCCTTTACCCACGCTTTACAAGCGGAGGGTCTGAGGGTAATCCCTTGAGCGTGAAGTCCACCACCCGGTCCCTCCGTGCCCTCAAAGGCCTCCGGCCTATCGTCTGCCTTACGGCGTACGACGCGATTACGGCCCGCATCGCCGAAGCGGGCGGGGCTGACCTCATCCTAGTCGGGGACTCGGTCGGTAACACGGTTCTGGGCATGCCCGACACAGTCGGCGTCACCCTCGACATGATGATCCATCACTCGGCCGCGGTCGCCCGGGCCAAGCCGGAAACTATCATCGTCGGCGACCTTCCCTTCGGCCTCGCCCATGATAGTTTTCCGAAACTCCTCGGCTACTGCCGACGGTTTCTCCAAGAAGGCGGCGTTAAAGCCGTTAAAATCGAAGGCGGCGCCGCACTCGCTCCAGCGGTGGCCCGCTTGGTCGATGCCGGTATCCCAGTCATGGGACACGTCGGCATGCTTCCTCAACGCGTCCACTCGGCCGGCTACAAGCGCCGCGGACTGACTCCGGCGGATCAGCGTCAGCTACTCATCGACGCCCAATCCATCGATGCGGCGGGCGCCTTTGCGATGGTAGTGGAATGCGTCGATGAGACTTTCATGCCTCAGATTACAGCTGCGGTCAAATGCCCGACCATCGGCATTGGCTCGGGCCGCGGGTGCGATGGCCAGATTCTCGTGATCCACGACCTGCTGGGCTTCACGATTGACCCGCCACCCTTCGCTCGCCCCGAAGCCAACCTCCACCGCGACGCCGTCGCCGCGATCAAACGCTGGGCCGCCAAGGTCCGCAGCCAGAAATCTCGATGAACTGCGTCATCTTCGGAGCCGGTGGTTGGGGGACAGCAATGGCCATCCATCTCGCCCGCCAAGGCCACACGGTCACACTGGTACCTCGCCGCGTCGAACAAGCCGTCCTCCTTGCGACTTCCCGCGAAAATAAAGATTACTTGCCCGGTCATCGCCTCGACGAGTCCATCCAGATCGGGCTGGAACCGCTACCGGCACTGATGGATGTCGATCTGGTCTTTCTCGCTTGCCCTTCCAAAGGCCTCCCCGAACTCCTTCGGCAAATCGGTCCTTCCGTCAGCACCTCCACCGCCCGACTCGCCATCTCCCTCTGTAAGGGGCTGGATTTGTCGACGCTGCGACGGCCCACCGAATTGATGGCCGCAGCCTTCGGCCCGATTCCAGTCGCCACGCTCAGCGGACCCAGCAACGCCGATGAAGTTGCTCGCGCCCAGCCGACCGCCCTAGTGCTTGCAGCCGAAAAGAACGACGAGAATCTCAAAGAGGTCCAAGCCGCTATCAGCGGACCTTCACTCCGAGCCTACACCTCCAACGACCTCGCGGGCGTGGAAATCGGCGGCACTTTGAAAAATGTCTACGCGCTCGGCGCCGGTCTCTGCGACGGCCTAGGCCTGGGTTCCAATGCGAAGGCGGCTCTACTTACGCGCTCCCTCCAGGAAATGTCGCGCCTCGGCGAAGCCGTCGGCGGACGGGCCGAAACCTTCCTTGGCCTCGGCGGCGTCGGCGACTTGATGGCCACCGCCCACGGCGCCTGGAGTCGTAACCGCGCCCTCGGTGAACAAATTGCTAAAGACCCCAAGGCCGCTCTCGCCGCCCTCGCCACGCGCCGGGAAGCGGTCGAAGGCCATCGTGCCGCCGATGCTCTTTCCAAACTAGCCCGACAGCGCGGCATCGATGCGCCGATTCTTTTCTGCCTCCACGCGATCCTCTACGAAGGCCTCGATCCGCGTGCAGGCGTCGCCTCACTGATGACCCGCGACCTCCGTACGGAGGCATGAGCGATCCCGGCTTCGAATCGCGCGCCTCGCCCATCGCCGGGCTTGGCCTGTTCACCACCCGCACGTTCTCCCCCGGCGAACGTATCGTCCAGTATCAGGGCAAGCTGGCAACGGTACCTCCGGCACAATGCGAATCCACCTGCCCGGTTTACACCCTCGAAATCACTCCGGGCCTGTGGCTCGATGGCTCGCCATCCGATAATCTTGGCCGCCATGCCAATCATTCCTGCGACCCCAACGCGGAACTCGTTTGGGATAATCACACGACCACAGCCTGGCTCGTCGCCGTTCAAGCGATTGCCACCGGCCACGAAGTAACCTTCGACTACGGTTTCTCTCTGTCGGAAAGCCTCTTCCAACCCTGCCGTTGCGGGGCCGTGGAGTGCGTCGGACGTATCATCGCCGCACCCCTTCGGCCGAATCTGCGCCGACATCTACGCTTTTCACGTCCAAGGGATTGACCACCCTCCCCCAGACGGTCAGTTTTCGAAGGTCAAACGCCCCATTTATCTATGAAAAAAGTCACCCTGACCGAGCTCGACCCTAGGCTCCAAAAACAAATTTCCGCGGCTGACCAGCAACTTAAGACAAACCCCCAGTATGCGATTGAGATTCTCTCTGGCATCCTGTCCCGCAATCCCGGCTGCATCGAAGTTCGCCGCACCCTCCGCAAGGCCCAGAAAGCCGTTCATGGCACCAAAAAGGGGATGTTTGACGGCCTGACGGATGCCCTGACTTCTGGCAAGATCGCCAAAGCCGTCGAAACCGATCCGGTCGCCGCTATTGTCGCCGCCGAAGAAGCCCTCGCGAAGAAGCCCACGGATGTTAACGCCAACAAGACCATCGCCCTCGCCGGCATCAAGCTAGGCTTCTACGAACTGGCTGCCTTTGCCTACGAAGAACTCGCTACCAACGACCCCAAAGAGGTTCAATATTTCATCGACCTAGCCAATACCTGGATTGCCGGCGGCGAAAATGATGCCGCCCTGGATGCGGCCGACAAGGGCCTCAAAACCTTCCCGGGTAACGGCGACCTACAGGAATCCGTCCGTCGCGCCTCCGTCAATAAGACGATGAAAAAGGGCAACTGGGAGGACAAGGGCGACTTCCAATCCAAACTCAAGGACAAGGACGAAGCCCTCCGCATCGAACAGGCCTCTCGCACGGTCACCGATTCCGCCACGGCCCTCCAACAGGCCAAGGAGGTCGCTCTTAAAATCCAAGCCGAACCCGACAGCCTCGACCTCTACCGCGATATCGTCCGCCTTTTCGTCGCCGCCGAAGACCTGGACAATGCACTCGCTTGGCTCCAGCGCGGCCGCCTGACGACCTTGGGCAAGGCGGACACCTCCCTCGAACGCCAGGAGACCGACCTGATGACCCGCCGCCTCGAGCGCACCTCCAAACAACTCCGCGAAGTGATCGCCGCCAACCCAGCCGACAGCGCCAGCAAGGAAGCCCTCGCCAAGAACGAGCAGGATCTTTCAGAATTCCGCCTCGCCACGGCCACCAGCATCGTCGAACGCTATCCTAACGATTACTCTTTCCGCTTCGAATTAGGGATGCTGCTCCTCGCCGCCAATCGTCTCGATGAATCGGTCCAGCAGCTCCAATACTCGCAACGTAACCCAAAGTTCCGCCAGCCATCACTCCTCGCCATCGGCCGCGCATTCACCTTGGCTGGCAAGTATGACCTCGCCGTCGAACAACTCACGGTCGCCAAGAGCGAAGTCCAGCTGATGAACGACCTGAAAAAGGAAATCATCTATTCACTCGGAGACACCTTCGAGAAGATGGGCAAACCCAAGGAAGCGGTCGATGAATTCAAAATCATCTACATGGCCGAATCTGGGTACCGCGATGTCGCCAAGAAAATCAACGACTTCTACGAACGCCAAAAAGGCGCCTCGGCCTAACCCCGCCACCTCCGCTCCGATACCTCCGCACGGCGGGCCCAGCCCATCCGTCCTCTTTTTTACGCCCAATGGCCCTCACACCTTTTAAAAGCAAACTCATCGCCGATGTCGGCGTCAGCATGGGAGACGAAGGCAAAGGCCGATTGATCCCCGAAATCGTCCGCGAACTGCAGGCCCTCACGGGACGCCGCGACGCCGTGGGCACAGTGCTCAAGGTGAACGGTGGCGCCAACTCGGGCCACACGGTCGCCGGCCTCAAACTCAACCTACTCCCAGGCGGCGTTGCCGAGCGCGACGTCTCCTGCCTCGCCCTGGGCTCCGGCGTCGTCGCCGACCCCCGCAAGGCCCTCTGGGAAGCCCTACCGCTCGAAAAGATTGGCTACCCAGTCCTCTCGCGCCTGCTCATCGATGAACGATGCATGGTTAGCGATGTCGCCCACCGCATGCTCGACTTAGCCTGGGAAGATTATCGCATCCACGTGCTCGGCCACGAAGCCCGCGGCTCCACAGGGCGCGGCATCACGCCAGCCTACGCGGATGAGGTCGGTCAGTTCCAAATCCATTACTCAGAATTCCTCGGCGACCAAGCCGACTACGCCGCACGTCTTTCCGCGCGCCTCAACCGCGCCGCAGCAATCGTCCGCGATGTCTGCAAGCTGTCCCCGGAGAAGTGGGCAGGTCTCTTCGCCAAACTGACGGAAGCCGAACTGCGGGCCAACAAGGGCGCCATTGAATCAGGCGTGTTCTCGCCGGCGGAATTCGATTTCACCCGCTTCGCGGGCAAAGAGCCTTTCACCTTCGACCATGCCGCGGTCCTGTCCTGCTACTGGAAGGCCGGCTCAACCCTTGCCCATGCAATTGGCGATGTCCGTGAACACATTCTGGGCGACCTCGCCGCAAATCGCAGCGTGATTGGCGAATTCGGCCAGGCCTATTGGCTCGATAAACGCGCGGGCTTCGCCCCGAACGTCACGGCCTCGCACACTTACACTCCAGAATTCTTCCAATCCGCCGGCATCCCAGTCCAAGCCATCCATACGGTAGGCTGCTGCAAGGCTTACGACACCAAGGTGGGCACCCACGTCTTCCTGACGAAGATGGAGGACTCCCACCCACTCCAACGCGCCTTAGCCAAACTGGAATTCGGCACGAGCACCGGCCGCCAACGCATGGTGGGCTGGTCCGATCTCGTAGAGAAAGCCGACGCCCTCCGCTACGGTGGCTACGACGACCTGGTCCTCAACAAGCTGGATGCCCTCTCGCCCCACGGCGAATGGCTCGGCGGCGATCTTCAAGTCTGCACGGGCTACCGGGACGCTTCCGGCAAGATCCTCTCCGGCGTACCCCGCAACGACGCCGTTCGCCGCGCCCTGCAACCGGTCTACGCCACGCTACCGGGCTGGAAAGCCGACATTACGAAGGTTCGCTCCTTCGCCGACCTCCCCGCCGAAGCCCGGCGCTACGTGGCCTTCACGATGGCCGAGATAGTGCGCCTCGCTTCACGCGGCGACTCCCTCGCCTCGCTCCCGAATCTTCGGTACATTGGCGTAGGGCCCGACCCCGACCAGATCGTGTCGGATATTCCGCCGACCGCCGCCCTCATCAAACTGGCCTAATCACGGCGGCGCCTCCGATGGCCGAACTTCAACATAACTTCGCGATCCCGCTCTGGGCTCTTGTCGACCAATCGAAAGTCGAGTCCGGTAAGTCCGACATGCGCGGGCTGGCCAAGGAACTCGGTAAGTGGCTGGCGCATAATTTCGACGTCGACCACAAAGGCGTGGCCATCGAAGAACCGTCCGGCACCGAACCTGGCGCAGTCCCGATGTTCGTGGTAGCCAGCGTCCCAGAATCCCAGTGGCCGGTGATGATTGCCCTAGCGCAAAGCCGCTCTTGCCCCCTCTTCCTGGTACTGCCGATGGAATCCGGCGTGTTCACGCTCAAGGAACTGAACATTCCTCCGGCAGAATAATCCTCAGTCCGCGAAGGCTTTCACGGTCTCAAGGTGCAGCTCGGCAACCTGCTCGAGCGTGAGGCCACCCGACTTATACCCGCCGGCCAATGCGAAGATAGCGGGCACCTTGCGCTGGCGTGCCCATTCCACGACCCGACGCTCACGCTTCCGGATGATCTCCTTGGTGATGCCCTTCAGGCCGCCAGCCTTCTCGTAGGTGTCCATTCCGGCGTTATAAATCAAAAACTCCACCGGCTCGAGATGGCGCAAGGTCCGCTCGACTTGATCGAGATAGGTCCGGGGATCGCTGATATCGACATAGAAATGCCGATCGGGAGCGCTGGGCTCCCAGGAGTCGAAACCGTTGACGGTGACGTCGGCGAGATACACCCGCTTGTCGTCACCGAGGATATCGAACGTCCCGCCGCCGGCGTGCGCATCTAAATCCAGAATCCCCACCCGCCGGACTTCCTTCAACGCCTCGAGTGCCGCCAAGGCGAGTCCGTTGAATTGACAGAATCCGTTACCGGCTGCGCGGCGGGCATGATGCAACCCACTCGAAAGGCTGCCTGATCGGCCGGACAACAACGCCTCGTTAACGGCGTCACGCATCCCCCCAGTGGAGGCAAGAATACTATCCAACAAAGGCTGCGACCACGGGCCGACCTCGAGGAAGCTTTGCTTATCGTCGAAAGTACTCCGGACATATTCCGGAGTATGAATCGTCTCGAGCTCACGCCGAGTCGCCGCCTTGGGAGCCAGCAGCCGCACGTCCCCCGCCCGCCCAGCTTCGATGAGCTGGGCGACGAGGCGAGATTTGGTAACGGTCTCGGATTTGCCTTTGACGACGTAAGCAGGACTGAAGAAGACGGTAAGCGGCGATGGCACACTGAGGTTATGTCCAAGAACCGCCACCTCGTCAAATCCACCCCCTGTCATAGGTTGCGATTGGCTTCGGGCCGATGCTTCGCCAAAGTCACGACGCCCCACCGACCATGCCCTTCGATCCCAAGATTCCACGAGAACTCGCTAATAAAATGGGCCGCGAGGCGATGCAGGTCATCGAATTGGGCCTCTACGCCACGCCGACTAGCCGCCAGGTCGACCTCGCCGCCGATATCGCCGCCGCCGTGACTCGGACCACCCACCTGCCGCCCGACCATCGGCACACCTTCCCCCGTACGGGACCGCACACCATAGCCATCGAAGTCACCCACGAGACCTCCCTTGCCGCGGCCGCTCGCCACGTTGCGGCCGGGCTGCGCACAATGGTGCTCAATTTCGCCTCACCGACTGTCGCGGGCGGGGGCTTCCTGGCCGGCGAACGCGCTCAGGAGGAATACCATTGCCGCTCTACCGCGCTTTTCGCCTGCCAACTAGGCGGGCCGATGTACGCCTTCCACCAACAGCAAAGCAACGCGCTCCACTCCGATGCGATGATCTATTCCCCCGACGTTCCCGTCTTCCGCGACGACGACCATCGAATGCGCGAACAACCTTTCAAGGTCGCCTTCGTGTCGGCCGCCTCCTGCGACGCCCGTGACGTCGCCCCGCTAGATCAAGCAAAGATCCCCGGAGCCATGGGCGTACGCATCGTCAAGGTGCTCGCAGTTGCCCAAGCCAATGGCCATGACGCACTCGTGCTCGGCGCCTGGGGCTGCGGCAACTTCGCCAACGACCCCGGGCTCATCGCCGACCTCTTCCGACAAGCCCTCGACGGTCCCTTCAAGGGAGCGTTTCGCCAAGTGACCTTCGCGATTGTGGACACCACACCCGACCAACGTTGCCTGAACCAATTCCGCCTGGCCCTCTCGCCCAAGGCCCCTCCCAAGCATAACTGAAAGCTCAGCCTTTCGCCTGTCGGACCAGACGACGCAAAATCACGGCGGCTTCGGCCTGGCCAGACGGGAAGAAGAATATGACGTCGCCACCGCTATCCCGGTCGACCTCGAGGGCATCGGAGTAGACGGTGACGTCTAGGACCTTGGTGAGCTTGAAGTTGAAGCTCTTGAGGCTACCCGTGTAGATGACGCGCTTAGAGGTGAAGACAAGGGTGCCGCTATCGACCTTCTCGAGTCGCTGTTCGGTCTGCCGTTCGACGTCATAGGAGCCAGAGCGATAACGTAAGGGCCCCCAAATCTTGATGCTGGTACCAAAGCCGCCGTAACTACGACGCGTGGTGACCCGTCGATTGAGGCCAAGCTCCACCTGCTGCGTCCAGAAACAACCCTCGTTCCCCAGGTCCAGTTCGCAAGGCACCTCCTTGAGCGGCGCGCGACAAAGGGCCCATAGTCTCTGGGCGCTATCGATCCGCACATTAAGTTTATCATCCAAACTAAGATTAATATCCATTTGTTTAATCTCTGCCGTAAAGGCGGCGTAAGCCGAAGGATCCATGACCTCCCCGCCATCCTCCTGTTGCATCAACACCTTAAGCCGGTCCTTAAAGTAAGACTGAAAGGCATCTAACATGGCCTCTTTAACCTTCTCGTCCGAAAGGGGGACCTCCTTGCCTAGCAGATTCATCTGCTCCCGCTTCTGCTGAGGAGGGATGTCGCGCAACAAAACGGTGAGCATACCGATACGAGAATAACTGGAAAAGGCTTCGCCATGGATCGCTTCGGCCGCCGGTGCATCCAGTCCGAAGCTACTGGCAAGGCTGCCGAGATCGGCCTTTTCCATCGGGTCAAAGTAACGATCGGAAAGATAAGCCTCAAAGGCTTGGCGATACCACTTGATGAGGTCATCCCGACAACGCTTGCGGACATCGTAGCCGAGCGTTTTGCCCAGAGACAGCCACTCATCGTCCGTGATCAGGCACTTCACCGGCATCTTCGAAAGTTTGTCCCAGACAGCCAGCAAGCCTGCCTGATAGCTCTCCCGACCCAAGATGCCGTCCAGCAGATTAGCCCCTTTCTCGGCGGGACGCGGAAACGGCAGGACTCTGACAGGATCAGGGAGCACGGCCAAAGTCTGCCACTCCGCCATGCCGGGCTTCCAATAGTTATCGGACGGTAGCAACTCGCCCGAAGCCATCTTGGCCCGAACCTCATCCAAGGCCCAGGCGCCGATTTCGACGCCAGCCCGGGCGATATGGATCAATTCGGTGGTCATCAGATTATTTGACCAGAACCAGGATGGCTTCACCGACCTTTGCGCCGAGGAAGTCGTAGCCTTCTCCGGTGAAGTGTACGTCGTTCGGATTCTGCAGTTTGGCGAGGTGTGGAGTGATGGCGGCAAACAGGTCATCCGTCGGAATCGCATGCTTCTTCATGACTTCGGCGGCGAGGGCGTTCTTCTGGATAATGGACTCAGCGGTCTGTTTCTGAGCGGGATTGTCGGGGATGGGGGTGGTCGACGCCCAGATGAGCTTGGCACCGGTCTTCTGCAGCCGTTGCACGATTTGATCCAACCGCTGGGTGTAATCCGCCGCAAGCGTGGCGCGGTCATGGATACCGAAATTGAAATGGATAAGGTCCCACTTCCCCTCCCCGAGCCAGGCATCCATATTCTTGAGGCCGGAAGCGGTGGGGCCGCAGTTGGCCGGAGCCCGGTGCACGTTGGCCTTGCCGGCCAGCGCCTTGCGCACGGCCTGGGTGTAACCACGTGAAACGGAATCCCCAATCAATAATACGCGCGGGAGCTTCGGATCATCCTGCACGAAATCCCACGCTGTCGAATGCCCAGCGATTTTTTCGCGCTTATGGATGGGAAGGTAAAAACCATTACCAAGATTTGCCTGTAAGACCTTCTCCCACGCCTGCTGATCAGCCGGCAGCCGGGCGACCAAGGCCTGATACTTCTCTTCGACCATGGCATCCTGAGCGGCCTTCTTGGCGGCAGCCTGAGCTACGGCTTCCTTAGAATTCGTCGGCTCGCCCTTCGGCGGTTCCGCTGCCATCGCCAACAGCCCTGCGAAAC
The DNA here is from genome assembly GCA_903879465.1 of uncultured Opitutia bacterium. GTDB lineage: Bacteria > Verrucomicrobiota > Verrucomicrobiia > Opitutales > UBA953 > UBA953. The sequence continues at coordinate 11,427 of CAIRLQ010000348.1, forward strand.
AGAGAGACAATATAGGACGGAGCTTCATGGGGATGACCCATCTTCCGGTCTCACACCCGGCCTGCAAGCCGTCAGTCAGGCGGCAGTGACCGTCCGCACGACCTGGGCTAACATCCGCCGCCGCAGGGCTTCGGTGCGCGCCGCCGCCCCAGGCGAAGCCATCTGCAGTCGCTCGACTCCGTCGAGTCCGTTAGCCGCTCGCACGAAATCCGCATCCTCCGACGCCCAGATACACGCCGTCGCACCGTCGATTTCAGGATGGAACTGCAGCCCGACGATGCGACCAATCCGGAACATCTGCACCTCACAACTCGCCGTCGACGCCAGTAACTGGGCCCCCGCCGGTAAATCACAGGCATCACCATGCCAGTGCAACACTTCCATCTCGACGGGCAACCCAGCGGTAATGATGTCCGTTCCTACCATTCGCAACATACCCCAGCCGACCTCACGCATAGGCCGACCCTGAGCATCCCGCATGGGCGCGACCTTTGCTCCGGCGGCGTGGGCGATGAGTTGCATGCCGAGACAAATCCCAATGCACGGCCAACCGCGCTCAAGACGATGGCGCAATAATTCGACGACAGGTGCGAGCCACGGAAACTCGGGCTTGCCGATATCCGCCACCCCCATCGGACCTCCCATTACGACCAAGATATCGCGCTCCCCTAATTCCGTCGACCATCGCTCACCGCGAAAGGCCTCAATGATTTCGATTTCGTAGCCAGCGTTAAGCAACAAGACACCCAGCAAGCCTGGCCCCTCATGAGCGATATTTGTGATACAAACGGCGCGCGGCATGAGAGGATATCCAATCCGCCGTTCACACTCTGACAATCATTAGCTATCGGCGGAACGAGTTTGCCTATAATCTGTCAGAAAGCTGCCTGATGAAAAACCTCCTGCGCTCCGCCCTCCTCTGTCTGCGCACGCCTTCGGCCCTCATGGGCGCCACGACGCCCCCGGCGCCCGCCCCCAATCCGCCGGCACGCCCGCCGGCCACGTTCGCTGACATCGCCTTCGGTCCCCACGTCCACCATCGCCTCACCGCCCGCCAATCACCGAAGTCCCGACGTCACTTGCCGACACCACTCATGGGATATTCGGTGACGACCTTCCACGCGATCTCCTGGAGGAGGCGGTTGAGTTTCTCACCCTCGGGCAACTTAGCGAGCTGGCTGTTCACGGGTAAGCCCACGGGGCTTCGCTTATAAATAACCGCGAAATGGCAGTAGGCGGCCAGCACCCGGATATGCGCCGCAGGATGTCCAAGCGCGTCGGTGAAAAGTTCATTCTGTTTGGTCACGCCAGGCGCTTCACCGCGAATGACTTTGTCCCGCAACGCAATCACGGCTTCGCCGCACGGCACGATAACAATCTTAGCCGCGGGCATTTGTTTATTAAAGCCGACCACGAAATCTTCGACCAATTTGAAGTACGGCTCATGCTTGGCCCGCAATTGCGCGACGGTCAGGCCGTTACGATCGATGACCTTAGGCCGTTCCTTACCCTGCCAAAGCTCGATGTCCTCAAAGGGCACCCAGTTCTGCTGCAGGGTGAACCGTAGCTTGGGATTATGCTCCAGCCCGAGCTTCACGAAGTTCTCTATGCCAGGATCGGGCAGCACGGTGATTGCCATGGTGAATAGGTCCGCCGTCCCGGCAGTCAGCACGGGCTTAGCCTTGTTCTTTTCCGCAGGCAGATCCCAATGCTGAATGACCCTCGATCCACCGATCGAGGAAATCGCAAGCTGCTCGTGACCCTGGATATTGGCGGCCTTGGCCATCTCAGCGACAAGCGGCGGCATCCAGACGTGAAAACTATGGCCGGCACTCAGGACCTTCAGTCCGGCAGGCGGAGCAGCCACCTCGGCTGCAATCGCAGAAGTAAACAGGGATAGGCAGGCTAGCAGAATCGGGGCGAATCTCATCTGGCCATCCTTTCGGCCAACTCAGACGCGTCAATCCCGACCCTTCCGAATTATCGGAAGGGTCGGGATTGCGTCAGGACCTATTGGGCTTACGCCAGCTTACTTGCTGGAGCGATACGGGCCCGCCGGCAGTCCGTCCTTACCCGCGGAAAAGACGCTGACTTCGGGGAAGTTAGCCCAGGCATACCGGACTTCCTTAGGCTCCTTCACGCCCTCGGCCGTAACGGCGACCTGGGCGCCGTCAGCAGAAGCCTTGGCAAAGGCCCACTTGCCGTCGGCAGCGAGCACACCGAAACCCTTACCGTCATTCTTGAGCGTCACGGCCCGATCGTAAGTCAGTACCCAGGTATCGCCCTTTCGCTCGGCCTTCACGACGCGCGGAGCTTCGCCGTCGGTCCGAGTCTTATAAACGCGCTGCAACGCGACGGCGGCGAGGCGCTCGCCGATCGGAAGTTTATCCTTAGGGTGAATATTCTTCTCATCGCCGAGATCAATATTCACCGACATCATGGCACCCGGGACGTTATCGGCAATCCACTCCATGGACTCACGGATCTTCGGCCAGCCAGTATCTTCAACGGCGAGCTCAGGCTTGCGGCCCATGAAGCGCGGCAGCTGGACAATGATGAAAGGGAACTGCTGGCCCCAGGCCTTGTGCCAAGATTTGATCATTGAGCCGAGCACCCACTTGTAAGCTTCAGGCTGACCGGCATTAGATTCGCCCTGATACCAGATGGCTCCCCGCACGGAATAGCCAACCATGGGGGCAATCATGCCGTTCCAATTCATATGCGGACCGTTGGCCCAGACGGGCTGCTGGCGCTTGTCGCCCTTAGCGAAAGCGACGGCTTTAGCGGCCACGGCCGCGGCTTCTTTCTGCTCCCAGCCCTTCGCCTCAGGAACTTCATCATACATTCCCATCGGACCCCAGGCTTCGGCCCGCGTGCCCCCAATCGAAGAATGAATCAGGCCAACCGGCTGCTTTAGGCTGGCGCGCACATCGCGTCCAAAGAAAAAAGCGGCGGCGGAAAAAGAGGAGACCGTTTCGGGCGCGGCAATCTTCCAGACACCTGGCATATCCTCCATGGGTTCCGCCTTAGGCGTGTGCGGCACATAGAACAGGCGGAGCCCATTGTCGCGTGCATGCGACTTGGCTTCATTCACGACGTCCGGCAGGCAACCGACGACCGACATATCCATATTGGATTGACCGGAACCGATCCAAACTTCGCCGACGATGACGTCGTGCGCGGTGAAAACTTCCTCGCCAGAGCTGACGATCAGGTCCTTACCTTCCTCGCTGGGCTTGAGGCCCACCAGGGTGACCTTCCACTTGCCGTTGCTGCCGACGGTGGCGGTCGCCTCGGATGAACCAAGCTTCACGCTGACCTTCGAGCCGGGGTGCGCTTTGCCGAAGACGGCGGCGTCACCGGCCTGCAAGACGGCATGGTCGGAAAACACGGAGACGAGCTTAAGTTCGCCAGCCGAGGCCAAGGCGGAACAGAACAACAGGATGGGAGTAATGCGGGGTAGCATGCTTATAAGACACGACATACGTCCGCCGGTTGCCAAGCACGAAGGTTTCACAAAGACGGAATAAACCCACCCCACGACCAAACCCGCGGGATAAGCACCGAATCACCCCCGACGTAGGCCGGCCGATGGGCTGGCCTTAAAATTCCCCATCGGTCCGCGGGGATTTCAAACTATCAAGACTGTGCCAGGTACTATAGGGCTTACGTCGGCCTACTTACCGGAGCGATACGGTCCCGCTGGGAGCCCGTCCTCACCCGCAGAAAAGACGCTCACTTCGGGGAAATTAGCCCAAGCGTAACGGACTTCCTTAGGCTCCTTCACGCCCTCGGCCGCCACGGTGATATGAACGCCATGAGCGGAAGCCTTGGCGAACACCCACTTGCCGTCGGCACCGAGTAAGCCGAAGCCTTTGCCGTCATTCTTCAATGCGACAGCGCGATCGTAACTAAGCACCCAGGCGTCGCCCTGGCGCTCGGCCTTCACGACGCGCGGAGCTTCGCCGATGTTACGTGTCTTATAAACACGTTGCAGCGCGACGGCGGAAAGGCGTTCTCCCACCTGAGGTTTATCCTTGGGGTGGATGTCCTTCTCATCACCGAGGTCGATGTTCACCGAGACCATGGCTCCCGGGACGTTGTCTGCGATCCACTCCATGGATTCGCGGATTTTCGGCCAGCTGGTGTCTTCGACGGCGAGCTCAGGCTTGCGAGCCATGAAGCGCGGCAGCTGGACAATGATAAAAGGGAACGGTTGACCCCAAGCCTTGTGCCAAGATTTGATCATAGACCCGAGCACCCACTTATAGGCCTCAGGCTGACCGGCGTTGGATTCTCCCTGATACCAAATCGCGCCACTCACGGAATAGCCGACCATGGGGGCAATCATGCCGTTCCAATTCATATGGGGACCGTTGGTCCAGACAGGGGCGCATCGGAGGGCTTCCAGCTTAAGCTTGGCGAGCACTTCCTTGTCTTTCTCCGAGGCAATCCTCTCGGTGAGCTTCTCCAACATCACCGCGCGGCCTTTGATGCCGGCAGCTTCCTTCTCTTTCCATCCCTTGCCTTCCGGGATGTCATCATACATGCCCGCCGGACCCCAGGCTTCGGCCCGCGTGGCCCCGATTGAGGCATTAATCAGGCCAACCGGGCGCTTAAGGTTGGTGCGCAAATCGCGACCGAAGAAAAAAGCGGTGGCCGAAAAAGAGCCGACCGTTTCAGGCGCAGCGATTTTCCAGACACCCGGCATATCCTCCATCGCTTCCGCCTTGGGCGTAAACGCCACGGTGAAAAAGCGAAGTCCGTTGTCACGCGCATGCGACTTGGCTTCCTTCACGGCGTCCGGCAAGCATCCGCCGACCGTCATCGCCATGTTCGACTGGCCGGAACCAATCCAGACTTCTCCGACGATGACATCGCGCGCAGTGAAGACTTCCTCGCCCGCACTGACGATCAGGTCCTTACCTTCCTCACTGGGCTTAAGGCCCGCTAGGGCGACCTTCCACTTGCCGTTGTTGCCGACGATGGCGGATGCCTCGGATGAACCGAACTTCACGCTGACCTTTGAGCCGGGGTGCCCTTTACCGAAGACGGCGGCGTCACCGGCCTGCAAGACGGCATGGTCGGAAAACACGGAGACGAGCTTAAGTTCGCCAGCCGAGGCCAAGGCGGAACAGAACAACAGGATGGGAGTAATGCGGGGCAGCATACTTATAAGACACCTGTTTAAACCCGGAATTGCCAGTCCATTACTTCCGCCAACCCTCCAACCCCCCCCTATCCATTTAATATTTAATTAAACTCCCCATCCTCTAGCCGACGCTTATTGATTACACCATGAAGCCCCTAACCCTGCTCCTCCTGACCCTTTCCGCCGCCGTCCTTGCCGTCGAGGAAGCCCCCCGCCCCAATTTCAATCCCGCCCAAACGCGCCCACCCGTCGAAGGCCCGAGCACCCCGGTCACTGACGTCCCGCGCGGTAATCGTGATTCCTCGCCGATGGCTCAGCTTTCCCCCGACGAGCAGCAGCAACTTCGCGAAGCGATGCGGCAAGCCCAACAGGATCCGGCAGTCAAAGAGGCCCACGAACAAGCTGCGAAAGCCCAACAAGCCGCGATGGAGGCCCAGACGAAGGCCCGCGAAATCACCGATGTGACCATGCGCAAGGCCGACCCCGCCATCGCACCCGTTCTCGAGAAAATGCGCAAGGCCATGGAAGCTCGCCTGACTCGTCAGCCGAACAACGAAGCCAACATCCCCCGTAACCCCGCAGGTAGCAGCCGCCCCAACATTATCATCGGTAACCCGCAACGCTCGGACCTGTTGACCCAGCTTTCCCCTGACGAACAACGACGTGTCCGCGAGGCAATGGGCAAGGCCAACTCTGATCCTGCAGTGAAAGAAGCCCGCGAAGCCGCGGCCGCCGCTCAGAAGAAGGTACTCCAACTCACCGAAGAATTCGCCCGCAAGGACGACCCCGAAATCGGGCCCGTCCTGGACAAGTTGCATAAGTCGATGGAGTCGAACCGGGCCCGCCCAGCGGACGAAAAACCCCGCCAGCGCAAATCGGGCGAATAATCCGCCCAGGCTTCGCTCAAGGCCGACCCGCAGGGTCGGCCTTTTTATTTCCCATTTTCGTCACCGACTTCATATTACCCTCCGCCCCATGCGCCTCCCCACGCTCGCCCTCGCGGCACTCAGCCTGCTGAACTTTGCCCACGCCGAAGATACCCGCCTCGGACCCCTCAAGAATCTGAACGGCTACTTCCCCTTCCCCGCCCCGAAGTCGGTCCAGGATTGGGAGCCGCGCCGGGATTTCGTCCGCCGCCAACTACAAGTTTCCCAAGGGCTCTGGCCAATGCCGACCAAGACGCCATTGAACGAGGTCGTCCACGGCAAGATGGATCAGGGCGACTACACCATCGAGAAGGTCTACTTCGAAAGCGCCCCAGGCTTCTTCGTCACGGGCAACCTCTATCGCCCTAAAAATATTAAAGGGCAGATCCCGGCGGTGATTTTCCCGCACGGCCACTGGACCGACGCCCGCTTCCTCATCCAACCCGATAAGTTAGTCCGCGCAGAGATCGCCACGGGCCAGGAACGCTTCGAGCAAGGCGGCCATTCCCGCTTCCAGTCAATGTGCGTGCAACTCGCCCGTATGGGCTGCATCGCCTGGCAAATCGATGCGCTCAGCGATTCCGATTCGATCCAGTTCTCCCCGGCCATCATCCACAAATTCGCCAAGCAACGGCCAGAGATGAACCGAACCGAGAACTGGGGCCTCTACAGCACCCAGGCGGAAGCAAACCTGCAAAGCGTCATGGGGCTACAGACGCTTAACCTCATCCGGAGCGTGGACTTCCTGCTGACACTTCCCGAAGTCGATCCGCAGCGCCTCGCGGTGACCGGCGCCAGCGGCGGTGGCACACAGACGATGATGCTCGCTGCCGCCGATCCACGTCTGGCGCTCTCCTACCCCGTCGTGATGGTGAGCACCGCGATGCAAGGCGGCTGCTCCTGCGAAAACGCCACCCTACTCCGCATCGGCACCGGCAACGTGGAAATCGCGGCGCTGTTCGCCCCCAAACCAATGGGGATGAACACGGCTAATGATTGGACAAAGGAAATGGCGACGAAGGGCTTCCCCGACCTGCAGGCACTCTATGAACTCTACGGAAAGAAAGATGACGTCACCCTCCAGCGCGGTGAACACTTCCCGCATAACTATAATGGAGTAACACGTATCGGCTTCTACACCGCACTTAATCGACACTTCAAACTGGGCCTCCCGAATCCGATCTTCGAACAAGACTACCAACCTCTCCCTAAAGAGAAACTCACGGTCTGGGATGCCGCCCACCCGGCACCCAAAGCCGCTGACCCTGACTTTGAACGCAGTCTGCTGAAATGGCTGAAGTCCGACGCCCAGCAACAGCTGGTCGCGGCGGCGAAAACCACTGAAGGTCGCGAACAAATCCTGCGACCAGCCGTCGAAGCCCTCATCGGACGCTCTTTCGCCCAAGCCGGGCAAGTCGACTTCTCTGGAGCGAGCATGCAGCAGCACGACTCGCACCTCCGCACCCAAGGCACACTCGTCAACAAGACCTACGGCGAAGAAATCGCCATCGACTGGCTGCATCCAGCCAAACCGACGGGCGAAGTTGTCATCTGGCTCGATGATGCCGGCAAAGGGAGCGCCCGCCTTCCCGACGGTGCCCTCCGACCCGAGCTCAAAGAGCTCATCGACCACGGCGTGGGCGTACTCACGGCTGACCTGTTCCGGCAGAACGACCAATCCCTCAAGCAGACCCGGATCGTCCCTGGCCCACGCGCAGTCCCTGCCTTCACCTTCGGCTACAACCACGCCCTATTCGCCCAACGCACCCACGACGTCCTCTCCATCACGCGCTACCTGCTCGCAGCGCACGATTCCTCACAACCTGGAGTTAAGCATGTCTCGATCGCAGGCTTTGGGAAAATGGGCCCAGTTGCGGCGGCGGCTCGCGCCATCACCGGCACCGCCCTCCGCAA
>CAIRLQ010000349.1 GCA_903879465.1 uncultured Opitutia bacterium
CAGGAAGGGTGGCTCCAGTTACGGGTGCTGCAAAGTCCTGAAGGGAGGATCGACGGGGTCGTGGGCTGGTTCGCCACCGAGGCCACGCTCAGCGCCCCGATTGTCGGATACGATACGGCCCTCCCAATAAAACTCGGGTTATACCGTCAACTCACGCAGCTCTGCTTTCAAGAGGCGGCCGCTCGCCGGGTTGTCCTGAACTTTAGTTCCGGGGCCCCCCAGTTCAAGCGGATGCGCGGTGGCCAGCCGCAAATCGAGGTCAGCATGGTCTATGTGAAACACTTGCCATGGAAGAACCGTATCATCTGGGGCCTGCTGGGTCTTCTCATGCGAACAATTGCCGCTCCTGTCATGAAAGCTTTAAAAGTATGAACCCCACCCGTGAATCCGATGATGGCTGGTGGCCCGTTGCCACCGTTGAGCAGCTCAAGCCAGCGCAGACTCTGGCCCGGACACTTTTTGGCGTGCCCTTGGTACTTTTCCGTACGGCACAGGGTGCGCCGGCCGCCCTCCCGGATCGCTGTCCGCATCGATCGGCTCCGCTTAGTCAGGGAAGGGTCCGGGACGGTGAAGTGGAATGTCCGTACCATGGCTGGCGCTTTGACAGCATGGGCCGTTGCACGCGCGTGCCGGGTGTCCAGCCGGCTTGTGTGTCCGGCCCGTTACTCCCGGCGGCGAATGTCCGCGAACAAGGAGGGCTTATCTGGGTCAGCCGAGCGGGACCGCTCCCGGCGGTGGAGCCGACGGGCCCGCAGACTGGCCCCAACCCGCTCGACGTTTTTTTCATCACCGATACGGCCCGTTGTTCGCTCGCCGAAGCCGCGGAGAATTTCTTAGACGCATTTCACACGCACTTCGTGCATGCTGGCTGGATTCGCAACGACCACGAGCGCCAGAAGATTCGAGCCAAAGTCGAAGCCTTGCCTGATGGCATCCAAGCTTGTTACACGGAGGAAGGTCAGCAGTCAGGTTGGATCGCTCGTTTGTTCGAAAAAGAACGCGGCTGGAGTTACGGACGATTTCGGATGCCAGGCTTGGCGGAGATTGAGTATCGGGACAAGCAGGGACGGATCAACCTACTCATCAGCGCCTGGCTGACTCCTTCGCAGGACGGGCACATTCATATCCACGCCCGCATCGCGTCTCGGCGCGACTGGCTGCCGCGCTTCCTGAAGGAGATCATCCTCCGGCGGGTGTTCCGCGTCATCCTGAATCAGGATAAGCGAATCCTCGAATTGACCACGGTTAACGTGGAGCGATTCAAGGCGGCGGGAGTCAGCGCCCCGCCGGCCAAGCTGCTCCATAGTCCGCTGGACTTGCTGGGCCCGCATATCCGAAGCCTTCTCGCGGGCGAACCCTTGCCCGAACTCCCAGATGCCGAAATCGAAGTCCACCTTTAGGCGATGAAACGTATCAGTTTTTTCGATTAAACCTTTGGCGTCCCAAAGAGCTATGATAGCGGCTCTGCCATCCTCTCACCCCACCCCTTAATCCCATGGCCATGATCGCACAGGTTGCCGCTCAGCAACTAACCATCCCCGAATCGATTCCCGAGCTGGCTGCACGCGCCGGCTGGACGGTCGAGGCCGCTCTTGCCGCCGGCGCCGGTCACACCCGGCATCGCGCTCCCGTCGGCGTCTCGCAGATCGAACTCATCTGCGATGCCGTCTCACGCCTCGACCTGGATCCGGCGCAGCTGCGCACGGCCCGCTGGTTGATCTGCGCCCAAGCCGTGCCTTGGCGGGCGATGCCGACCAATGCCGCCTCCGTGCACGCCCGCTTGGCGCTGCCGCCATCGGTGCAGTCCTCCGACGTCAACGCCAGCTGTCTGTCCTTTCTCGCCGCGCTTCAGCTGGTCGGGCCTTGTGTCGACGCCACCGGCCAGCCCGCCTTGGTGGCCGCCTCGGAAGATCCGTTGATGGCCTTGGATTGGTCCGAACCGCACTCATCGGCGCTCTTCGGGGCCGGGGCCGCCGCCGCCTGGGTCGTGCCGGACCGGATTCCGCAAAGGGGCGAGTTGCTCTTGGCGATCAAGACCCAGCTGATTGAGAGCCACACCGAGACGTCCGAGGCCTGCGTGATTCGCGGTGGCGGCACGAAGGATCCGTTTGGCGCCGAGGGCTACGGGAAGTTTTCCATGAACGGGAAGGCTCTTTTCCAAGCCGCCTCACGCAATATGGATGGCTTCATCGAACGGTTCGTCGCCCTGGGCGGCGTCGAGCCCGCCGCCGCGGATTGGGTCGTCGCCCATCAGGCCAGCCGCGAAGCCATCGAACTCATGCGCCGAAGGCTGCACATCTCGCCTGACCGCATGCCGGTTCGTTTCGAGGAGTTCGGCAACCAGGTCTCCGCTTCCATTCCCGAGGGACTGGCTTCCCTCTGTCGTTCGGGACGCCTCCGGCGCGGTGACCGTATCTTGGCCTTGGGGACGGGCGCCGGATTGCTCATCGGCGCCACCGAGCTCACCGTCGTGTCCGCGAAAACATGAAAGTACTGGTGCGAGGAGGAACCGGCTTCGTCGGCCGCCACGTGGTCTGGCGCGCGTTGCTCTCCGGGTATGAGACGGTCTTCACGGGTCGTAGCCCGGAAGCGGCCGCGCTCGTGATGGAGATGGCCCGCCGCGTCTCGCCCGACCGTCTGCCGGTCTTCCACCCTGAAGGGCATCCCCTCGGCGAGCCGTTCGATGTCGTCATCGATTGCGCCGGCAAAGTCGACCTGGTCGGCTCGCGGGCGGATTATGTCGCGGCGAACGTCGATCGAACTTCAGCCGCCTGGGCCCACGCGCGCGAACGCGGGGCCCGCACGTTCGTCTCCGTCTCCTCTGCTTCGGTCTTGTTCGCTTGCCGCGATCAGCTCGGACTGACCGACGGAGTCCCGGCCACGCCTCCGGGCATCCACCCGTACGCGGACTCCAAGGCGTTAAGCGAGACGATGCTCTGGGCGCGACGAGGCCAGGGGCCGGCGATCCGCATCATCCGGCCGCGGGGTGTCTACGGGCCTTACGACTCCGGGGTGCTTCCGCGTATCTTGAAGGTCGCCCGTCGGTTAGGCGGGAGATTTCCGTTACCCGCGCCCGGAGCCCTGGCCTCGATGACCGCCGCCTCGAACCTCGCCCATGCTGTGTTGCTGGCCGCCGAGGCGCCCGCCTCCGTGGGTGATGGCATCTGGAACGTCTCCGACGGGGATGACCGTCCCTTGGGCGAGCTCATCCAGCTCGCCGGGCAGGCGGCAGGTCAGGAACTCCGGCCGTTCCATCTCCCGGGCAGCCTGCTCAGGGGAATCGGCCGTGCGGGGGATTTCATCTGCCGGCCCCTGCGGGTCGAGCCTCGCGTCAGCCTTTATACGGCCGAGCTCCTCTGCCGCAGCCGGACGCTTTGCATCGACGCCATTCGGAGGGATCTCGGCTACGTGCCGCTCCTTTCGGTTGAGAAAGCCTTCGCCTCTTTGGCGGAGTTCACCCAGCATGGCACCTTGCCCGAACTTTCGATCATGCGGCCCCAAGGAGGCACCCGATGAGTCTCGCGCCCGGCCGCGAGGCCTTGGATGTCAGTTGGGATTTCGAATGGTGGAATACCGGGTCCTTCGAGGCCCGCGGCTTCTTCTCACACCTGCAGGCCGGTTGGGCCAAGGCCGAACATCGCGCCCATGTCGGATGGCTCGAGCTGTCCGGAAAAAAGGTGCTCTTCGACGCCGGTTATGCTCCGCGTTTCCATGACTGCGCCGCGCCGCGGCTGGCGGCGGTCTATCGCTGGGCCACGCCCGCCACGATTCCGGCTGGTAGTTCCGTGCGCGAACGGCTCGCCGGCCGTCAGGTCGATCATCTGCTGCTTTCGCATTGGCATGCCGATCACACGGGTGGGTTGCTCGATATTCCGGAGGCCTCGGTCTGGCGGCCGTTTTCTTCGCATGAGGCGGTCCGGCAAGAAGCCCTTTCCGCATGCGCTCCGCTCAAGGGTATCTTGGTCGGCCAATTTCCCGATGACCTTCCTGGCCGACCGGGCGCGTCCTTCTCCGCGCGACTTCGCGACGTGGAAGCGGCGCCGCTCATGGCTTTACCTGTGGGTCGCTGGCCTTTCCTTTCCGTGCTGGATGGCTCCTGCCGAGATGTCTTCGGGGATGGCTCGCTGGCGACGGTCGATCTTCCCGGTCACGCCCTCGGTCATTACGGCGCCTTGTTCCAGACCCAGCTGGCCGGCCGGCCAGTGCTGGTCTTGCTCTGTGGCGATGCGGTCTGGGACGAGCGAGAGCTGACGGCGGAATGGACGCGTGGCCCGGCGGCGCTGTTCGGATTCCACTCCCTGAGCGAGGCGGCGAAAACCACCCGGTTGCTCCGCCGCTTATGCGCGGCCGCCAAGGCCTGCGGTATGGAGCGGGACCTTTATGTGCTGCCGACGCACTGCCGACTGGCGGCGAATCGCTTCGTCGCCGACGGCGGGCGCGAGTGACCGCCGACTGCAAGGCCTACTGGGATTCCGTCAAGATCTACGACTTCGAATAAACCGTCCCCAGTCTGCCTTCTTCAGGCGCCGCCCCCGGCGCCTTTTTTGTGTCCGCAGGGTAGGGATGCGATGACATCGCATCCGCTGTCTC
>CAIRLQ010000350.1 GCA_903879465.1 uncultured Opitutia bacterium
GCACCGCCGCCGAGGTCATACCCGTCATCGAAGTGGACGCTCGCAAGATTGGCACCGGCAAGCCCGGCCCACTCACCGCCAGCATCCTCGCCGAATTCCGCAAGAAGGCTTCCCGCGAAGGACAGATGATTCGCTAAGCAACGCGTGCGCCACGCGCGCGCGGCCTTGAAGCATGTCCGCTGCCCCTGACCCCAGTCCAGCCAGAGGCCCTGACGCCACCCTGCGCCGATTGCTAAGCATTGCGTGGTCGTACCGCAGAGACTGCCTCCAACTGCTAGGTCTCCAACTCGGGGTGGTCATGCTCACCGTCGCGGTTATCGCCTTGGCTGGCGTAGGTATCGATTTCATCCGTCACTGCGCCGACCGCACCATCGCGGCACCATCCCTGCCTTTCTTCATCCCGACGGGCTCCACCGACAAGGCGGTAATCGTCTGGCTGGCCCTGGGCATCCTCGCCGCCGCCCTCCTGCGTGCGGCGATCTCTTTCGTCTTCGGACTCGTCTCGGTGCGCTTTCTCCACGGGCGGATTGTAGTCAACCTGCGCGCGCAGGTCTTCGCCAAACTCCAGCAACTCAGCTTCCGCTTTTTTGATTCCAACGCCAGTGGCTCGATCATCAATCGCGTCACCTCCGATGCCCATGCGGTGCGTATCTTCATCGAAGGGGTGCTACTCCAACTGGCGATCATCACGATTACCTTGCTCGCCTGTTCGGCCTATATGTTCCAGACTGACTGGCGCCTCACCCTTGCCTGCCTCTCGGTGCTGCCATTCCAAATTTGGTTCGCGATTCGGTTTTCGCGCAAAGTCCGCCCCGCCTACGAAGAAAACCGCGACCTGATGGACCGCATGGTCTTGGGCTTTTCCGAGAACGTACAGGGAATCCAAGTCGTCAAAGGATTCGCCCTCGAGTCTAGGGTCATGGGACGTTTTGCCGGATGGAGCGAAGATATCCGACGGCAGAAGCGAAAAGTCTTTGGCGAAATCGCCCTTTTCTGGCCGGTAATCGACGGCTGTAACCGACTCTCCATGGCGATCCTGATCGGCTACGGCGGCTGGATGGTTGCACGAGGTGAAATCGCCTTGGGGACAGGTCTGGTGGCCTTCGCTGGCCTCCTGCAGCAATTCTCCGCCCAAGTCACCACCCTGGCGGCAGTCGTGGACAACGCTCAAGTTTCTCTTGCGGGTGCGAAACGCATTTTTGAGATCCTCGACACCGACCCCGGAGTGGCGTCCGCCCCTTCGGCCACTTCCCCAGGACGATTCCTCGGGCGCGTCGCCTTCGAAGGAGTAAGTTTCGAATACCAAGAAAAAGCTACGGTACTGCGCGAACTGAGTTTCGTCGCGGAACCAGGCCGACGCATCGCAATCGCCGGTGCCACGGGGTCGGGAAAATCGGCACTCCTTTCGCTCATCCCCCGCTTCTACGATCCGAAACTAGGGCGCGTAACGCTCGACGGGCACGATGTACGCCTGCTACCGCTGCAGGAACTCCGCCGGCAAGTCGGCATGGTCTTCCAGGAAAACTTCCTATTCTCCAACACCATCTCGGCCAACATCTCGTTCGGCCATCCTGACGCCAGCCAAGAACGCATCGAACGCGCCGCGAGAATCGCCGGCGCCCATGACTTCATCATGGCCCTACCTGAGGGTTATGAGACGTTCCTCGGCGAGGGAGGCGTCAACCTCTCCGGCGGCCAGCGCCAACGTATCGCCATCGCCCGAGCACTGCTCCTCGAACCGACGGTCTTACTCCTAGACGACCCGACCTCCGCCATCGACCCGGAGACCGAGAAGGAAATCATGGATGCCATGGAGGCGGCCATGGTCGGACGCACCACCTTCATCGTCGCCCATCGCCTCAGCACTTTACGTCGCGCCGATCTGATTCTCGTGCTGGACCACGGCAGATTGATCCAAAGCGGCACCCACGCCGATCTCATGGCCCAGGACGGCCATTACCGGCGCGCAATCCTGATCCAATCCGAGGGTGAAGCCGCATGAGTAAAGAACGCCTCGAGATCGCCGTCCGCCGTATCCGACCCGACGAAGAGGAACCAGACCGCCTCCCACTGCGCTGGTCCACCATCACGCGACTCCTCGCCTACACCCGGCCGCATGGCCAGCAGCGCAACGCCCTGCTCTGCCTTTGCGTCTTCCGGGCGATGGCGCTCCCCACGCTCGCCTGGATCGTCGGCCATATTATCAAAGGACCGGTCACCTCCGGCGACGGCGGCGAAATCGCCCGCTGGCTCATCATCTTCACGGCCTTTTTCCTGATCGCCGACGTCGCACTTTACTGGCGTATTCGTCTGGCCCACCAGATTGGCGAAGCGGTGCTGCGCGACCTGCGCGATAAGCTTATGGCACACCTGCTGACCCAGCCGTTGTCGTTCTTCCATGCCCGTCGCCACGGTAGCCTGATCAGCCGCATGATCTCTGACATTGAGGCGATGCGGAACGGGATTCAAAATAACTTCTTCATCACCTTTGTCTCGCTCGGGCAAATGAGCTGCGCGGCCGGCCTCATGCTCTGGGCTAATCCGCGCCTCTTCCTCGTCCTCCTCGCGATCGTCCCCTGCCTATTGCTCGTCCACGGATATTTCCGCGGGAAAATCCTGCATGCCTCGCGCGTCCAACAAGAAACCTTCTCGCGGGTGACTTCGGCCCTGGCCGAGACCGTGCAAGGCATCCGCGTAACCCAAGGTTTCGCCCGCGAAGACACCAATGCCGGCATCTTCACCCGACTGGTCAGGAGCCTTGCCGGCAACGTGGTCAAGACAGCCAGCCTCACCGCGCTCTATCTCCCCTTGCTCGAACTCAACGCCCAAGGCTTCATGGCCGCGCTGATTGGGGTCGGCGGCTGGGCCGCCCTTTCCGGCACCGGCACGGGCCTAGGCGACCTCGTCACTTTCTTCTTCCTGGCCGACCTATTCTTCTCGCCCATTACGATTATCGGCACCCAGCTTTCTGAGGCGACACTCGCGATGGCCGGCGCCGAAAGGTATTTCCGCCTCTTGGACACCGCCCCCGCCTGGGCCGATCGAGCGAACGCCCAAGAATGTCCGCCCCTCCGCGGTGCGGTCGAATTTCGCGAGGTGACTTTCGCCTACATCGAGAATCGACCGGTCCTGCATGGAATCTCCTTCTCGGTCGAGGCTGGCCAAGTGATCGCCTTGGTCGGGCACACCGGTTCCGGTAAATCCACCATCATCGGCCTACTGGCCAAATTCCAATTGCCTCAGGCAGGCCAAGTACTGGTCGACGGCCATGACCTCATGGACCTACGCCAGGAGACCCTACGGCGACAGATGGGTTTTGTCTTCCAGCAGAATTTTCTTTTCGCCGGCACAATCGCTGAGAACGTCAAAGCCGCTCGGCCCGACGCCAGCGACGAAGAAGTCCGGCAGGCCTTCCGCGACCTCGATTGCCTCGACCTCATCGAAGATCTCCCAGGCGGCATCCACGCAGCCTGCTCTGAAAAAGGCCGCGGGCTCTCACTTGGACAGCAACAGCTCGTCGCCTTTGCCCGGGCCCTGCTGGCCAACCCCCGCATTCTGGTGCTCGACGAAGCCACGAGCGCCGTCGACACCCTCACCGAGGCCCGCCTCCAAGTCGCACTCAATCGCCTAATGAAAGGACGCACCTGTTTTATTGTCGCCCACCGCCTGAGCACCATTCGTCGAGCAGACTGTGTCTTTGTGATCAATGACGGTCGGATCGTCGAGCGCGGGACGCACGAGGCACTCATCGCCCTACAAGGTACTTACGCCGACCTCCACCGGGACTTCCTGAGCTCAACGACCTGAGGATTTATTTCTTATCCAGTTCGACCGCCGGCCCGAAACTCGGGCGGTTGGCCCGAGGCTTTTCGACCTGCTTCTCTTTCGCATTCGCCTCCGGGAGCGGCGGCGGAAATTCCGCAGAAAGTCCCTGCGTCAGAATGCGCGCATAAAAATCGCCCACCGGGGAGCGTCGCGTAGTCTGAATTTGCAGCGCCTGATAATGCAGTGCCTCGCCCTTCATCTTAACAAGCAAACTAACTTCCAGTTCGACCGAGGGATTCAGTCGAGCGACACCCGCCACGCTCACACGTTGCTGAGAATCCAGAAAGACCATGGCCATCCCTTTGGGATCATAGTCCACGGGGAAAGTCCACGTCTCAGCTGCGGTCAAACCCGACGGCAGTATGAGCAGAACCGTGCGCACTGGACCTCCAGGATTACCAGGATAGACCAAACGACGGCGCCAAAGCGGCCAAAACCTTCGGCCTTGGTTGTCGAGGACCTCATCACCCCCGGGGCCCTCGACCACCAGCAGACGTTGCTTTAGAAATGCCTTCTCCGCGGGATTAAAACTTACCGCCACCGCACCGGGGCGACGCGCAGGTCCCTCGCCGGCTGGCACATCCGCTGAGACCAGTAAGACGACTTCCACGGGCCCGGCGACGCGATGATCGACCCATGAAATGAATCCATACGGTAAAACCGTCATCGCCGCGGCCAAAAGAAAACCTCCCAGCAGAGCCTTCGGTAACTTGGCACGCACACACAGTGCCGTCATCAATGCCGCCCCGCCGAAACCAGCGGCATGTACCGAGATATCGGTACCGAGCGTCCATTGCGCCATGGCGTAATCATCCTCATAGCCAAACCAGCGAATCCGAAAGAGCATCACCACCACCCACAGCGTCCCGGCAGCGGCGCCTAGCAACGGAGCAAAACGCGGCCCTATCTTCTCAAAAGGCTTCGCCAGGAGAGCGGAAAAGAGTGAGGCAAACAAACCCCCGAAGAAAGCGTCCTTCAAGGAAGCCACTCCCGTCAGGGCGGCGGCGACCACTAAGAACGCCCAGGTAAACCAGTAAGTCCGGACGTAGGTATTCATTCCCCGACAATGGTCCCGGGCGACACGACGGCACCCTTCTTGACGACGATGACACCATCGCGAACAAAGAGCGCATCCGTCTCCCATTTCTCCGGGAGCCCAGTGGGGGCAAGACGACAACCGGCACCGATACGTGCATTCTTATCGATGATCGCATTTCGAATGAGGCAATTAGGGCCGACGCCGATATCCGGGCGCCCTAGTCCATGATTCTTTGCGAGATCATGCGGACGCTCAAAAGCATCCGCTCCCATCATGACGACATTTTCCAGACGGGAGCCGCCGCGGATGACAGAGCGTACGCCGATAACACAGCGATTCAGCTCCGAATCATCCACAATCGAACCGTCGGCCATAAGAACCCGCTGCGAGCGGGCCCCGTTGAGCTTGGCCGGCGGGAGATAACGGGAATGCGTATAAACCGGGTTCTGACCGTCAAAGAAATCAAATGGCGGCACCGGATCCGTCAGCGTGAGATTACACTCCCAGAACGACCCCACCGTACCAATGTCCTCCCAGTACCCATCAAAGACATAGGCCATCATGCGCTTCGAGGCGAGCAGACCCGGGATGACTTCCTTGCCGAAATCGGTCTGGGTGTGGTCCGCGAGAGCTTCGCGCATGACCTTACCCGAGAAAAGATAGATGCCCATCGAGGCCAGGCAGTAGGGCTTGTCGGACTTGTCGGAAAGACGGCTGCGAGCGGTGCCACCGAGCACCAGCGAGGAGATGACGGCCGGGTCCTTGGGCTTCTCGACGAATTCGACGATGCGCAGGTCGGCATTGACACGCATGACGCCGAGCGCCGAAACCTGATCGGAAGGCATAGCCTTGGCGGCGATAGTGACATCGGCGGCGTTCTCCACGTGCTGGCGAGCCAGCTCGTCGAAATCGAGGCGGTACAACTGGTCGCCCGAAAGAATGAGCACCAGATCCTCATCCTTGAGGTTATAGTGATGCAGATTCTGGCGAACCGCGTCGGCCGTACCCTGATACCAAGATTCCTTATCGCCCGTTTGTTCGGCGGCGAGGATATCGACGAAGCCGCGGCCGAATCCATCGAACTTATACGTCTGCTGGATATGCTTGTGCAACGAAGCCGTATTAAACTGTGTCAGGACGAAGATTTGATTGAAGCCCGAGTTGAGACAGTTGCTGATCGGGATATCGACCAGCCGGTAGTTACTCGCGAGCGGGACGGCTGGCTTGCAGCGATCCTTGGTCAAGGGGTAGAGGCGAGAGCCACGACCGCCCCCCATAATGATACTGATGACGCGAGGAAGGGAGGGCATGGCGGGAGGGACTACTTTCCCTCCGGCAGCCTCCTGCCTCAAGCGGAAAAGGCTGAATGGCGGCTTGAAGGCGGGGTGGTGACAGGGTTGCATCCGAATCCTCGCATGGCTTTCGCCTTTCATATCCTCGGCACCAGCAGTTCCGGCAACTGCTCGCTCCTCGAGGCCTCCGGCACCCGGGTCATGCTGGACGCCGGCTTCCCCGGCCCGCGGCTGGAGGTTTCGCTACAGAAACTCGGTCTCGAAGCGCGCGCGCTGGACGCCGTAATGATCACCCATGAACACTCCGATCACTGCATCGGGCTGGCCGCCCTGCTCCGTCAAAACCCCCTCCTGAAGGTTTTTACTAATCGTGAGACCGCCCGGCGGATAAAAGACTCCGTAAAAGCCGATGTGAATTGGCAGCTCTTTGAGACCGGCACGACCTTCGAGATCGGCGGCCTGAAGGTCGCCTCGATTCCCATCCCACACGATGCGGCCGATCCGGTCGGCTTCGCCATCGACTGCCCCGCGGAGGACGCCCGGCCGGCTAAGCGACTGACCTGGCTCACGGACCTCGGACATGCGACCACCGTCGTCAAACATCACGTCGCCTTGGCCGATATCTTGGTGCTCGAAGCTAATTACGACGACGAGATGCTCGAACTCTCCAAGCGCCCGCAGAGCCTAAAACAGCGTATCAAAGGAAACTTCGGACATCTCTCCAATATCCAAGCCAGAGACCTGCTGCTGGGATTGCGCGAATGGCAGACGACGGAACTCTACCTCGGCCACCTCAGCAAGGAATGCAACCGCACCATCATCGTGGACGAACTCATGAATGCCGTCCGCGACCGAAAGGGCGACCTCCGCATCACGGTGATCGACCCCTTGGAAGATAATCCGGTCAGCCTCTGGTAGGCCGAGGGCCTATTTCTTGGCGGGCGGGACAGCGATTTCGTCACCAGCGCTGGCAGAGGGAGGCGTGGGAGTAGGCTGGGAAAGCTTGCGAGCGGCACCCTCAGCGACGGATTTAGCAAGGCGCTTCACCGCCGCCTCGCATGCAGGCGAAACCGGATTCAAGTCCTGCGCGGAGAGCCAAGCGGTGAGGGCCGCCGCCTCCGAACCATCCTTTTCAAGTTTCTCCGCCCTGCCAATCAATTGAGCATAATTGGCGACAAGCGGAGCGATGTCCGAACGCGTCTTCGCAAGCACCAGATCATCGGACTCCGTCTTATAAATCTCAACGATGACATCCCAGGCGAGGTACGGATTATTCTGCGAAGCCAAGACGGAAGCCTTCTGGATGTTGGCGTCGAGTTCGCCGACGCGGTTGACGACCTTGCGCAGCTTCTCGGAACGCTCCTTGTCCTGAGCGAGAGCCAGCGCAAACTCCAACTTCTTGTTATAGATTTCACGCCACTTGGCCTCGGTAAGCATGCGATCGAATTCTGGCACCTTTTGGGCGAGGGTATCCTGACGGCCGACCACCTGATCTGCGAACTGCTTCACCCCGGGATTCTGCGGCCAAATCTTTGTCGCCCGCGCCAGAGCAGACTCGGCCTTGGTCATATCGCCGGTCAGAGCCGCAGACTTGGCGGAAAGAAGTGACATGTTGGAGGCATTGATTGCGTTGTTCACCTTCGACAGAATTGCCGCACCCGGGAAGTCGCGGGCACGGCCACGCACCTTGTTTACGTAGCCTTCGACGCTCGCGAGATCATGCTCATCGCCGAGACGCTGCAGCTCGCGGAGATCCTTCCAGAGCTCCAGCATCTCGCGCTTCTTATCCTGCGGGTAAGCCATGACAACCGGCTCGAACTCGCCGAGAAAGAAGGTTTCCTGCAGGCGTTCGAAAGCGGAATAAAGCTCACCCTGTTTCACCAGGTCATCGACGGTTAGCATCCCTTTCGAGACATCTTTCATGGCCTCGCGCGAAAGCATGTCGAACGATTCAAGAGTCGGGACGAAATCCGAAATCGGGAAGAACTCCTTCACCTCCTTGGCTCCGACCACGATATTCTGGCTGCCTCCCTTAAAGAGTACGCGGTAAAAAGCGCTCGTGATGATCGAGTGGCGGTAGCGGCGGGCCATCAGAAAAGCCACCATCTGCGACTGGAATTCAATCTTAGCCTTCAGCCCGATGGCCGTCATCTCGGCATTCTTGGCGAGAATCTCCGCCTGAGTGCGGGCCTCGTCCTTAACCTTAAAGGCAAGCTCAGTCGTTCCCGTGGAAGCCTTACCTAGGGGCTTGGCCTTGGTCGCTGCCGACGACCGGGCATCGTTCGCTTCCTCAATCATATCCGCCCGGTTCACGATGATGCTTTCCTGATGCTTGCGAAGGGTTTCGAGATTGTTCTTGGTGACCTCGATTTGCCGAAACTCGGTCTTCATGGACCAAACCTTCTGGACTTGGGTTGCGATCGTGAGGCAATTACTCGCGTCGACGTCGAATTCAGCCGCCTTGAACAGCAGGTTGAAAGCCTCCTGCTGGTTACGATAATAATTATCCTGGGTAATATTTCCCGGAGAGAGCAACTGCTGGATTTGATCCAGCATGGCGATGTAGCGTTTGAGATCGCCGGCGTCGGGCGGCGAGGCCAGATAGCGTTCGAAGCGAGCGCGGACCGCTCGGGAATTTCCCAGATTCATCGTGGTTCCCTTCCACTGCATGGTACCGTTCTCGACATCTACCGTGTCGCTGTTGACGTTAAAGATTCGGTCCGCACCGCCTTCGGCCGAGCTACTCTTATAATCACCCCCGCCCCCGCCCGAGACGGCGGCGCCTGGAGGCGGGGCTTGGGCGAAGCCGATAACGGTCAGCGCGCACCAACCGAAACAACTGAGAATAATATGACGCATGGCAGGAAATCAGAAACGCTCGAGGGCTTCGACGACGAGGAGGTCGTGGGTGACGCGGAGTCTACACTTAAAGCGCTGGCCAACCTCGAAGGTATCGCCGGCGGAGACCGGGACAAAAATTGGGATGCGTCCTGAAGTGCGGGAGGGGTCTTTCTCGATGGGCTTCACGGCGAGCACCCGGCCACGCCCTTCGACGAACGCGAGCTGCTGCTCGATTTGGCAATCCAGTCGATAGGCGTTCCCCTGCAATGTCGCCCAATCCTTGCGATAGGCCGAAGCGTCAAAACGGGTGAGATTACCTAAGTCGCCGCCACCGCCCATGCGCGGCACTACGATGGCAACCAAGATGACAATCACCACCACGGGGATACCGAGGGCGAAAAAGAGCGGATTAATCTTAGACATGAAAGGGGCGAGGCTGTCCTACCCTTTTAAGCGTAACCAACTTAGGCATTAGTTCCAGCGATTTTCCTTATAACTAAAGGCGGTGACAGGTGGGGCCTTGGCCCCAGACCTCACCCTGTTCAGTTCCAGCGCTTTTGCTGACAGCCAAAAACCACCAAGCAGACCCCCAGCAGGCCTTGGACCAGCAAGACGGTCAGGCCCAGCGCGGTGCTGGCCACGTAGGCGTTCTGATTTGGCATGCTCGCGGTATAGGCATCGTAGAGCGACTGACCCATCATAGATTTCATATAGCCCGACCAGCCCCAGTAAGAATTGATGAAAGGTCGGCAGACCCAGGTCAGGGCGGCGGGCAAGGCCAGCACGACACCGGAAAGCGGGAGCTGGAAGCCGACGAGATAGATGGATAGTAATGAAGATTTCTCGGGCGAGGTCAGCATCGCGGAAAACCCCAGACAAACGACCGACATAGAGACACAGCTGGCGGCCAAGATAGCCAGCTGCTCGGCCCACGGTCCGGGGAAACCGCAGATTAACTTCACGAACAAGCACATCCAGAGTCCTTGAAAAATTGCGATTAGCGAAACGAAGGTGATTTTAGAGAAAGCGTAGGACCACGGCCGGAGGCCCGTCATGCGTTCTTTCTCATACAGCACGCGCTCGGCGGAGATTTCTCGCCCGCCGTTATTCGCCCCCATCAAGGTGAGCAAGATGACCTGGAACATAACCAGACCGGCAGCCAAGCCCGCGATTTGCGCGTTCGACATCTGCACCTTGAGGGCCTGCGCCACTTCCTCCATCGAGGCCGTGTTGCGGTCCATAGGAATCTTCAGAACGTTCCATTCCGCATCGAGATTAAAAATAATTACCAGCAGCGGGAAACCGAAGGTAATCGCCAAAGTCAGGCCGAGATAACCGGTATCTCGGAAAAACAGCTTCAGGCGTCGCGCCAGCAGCGTGAAGAACTGCGAGACGCCGTCGGGCACAACGGGATCGGGCAGCGGCTCAATCTCGGCGGTCGCGCCTACCTTGACCAAGGCGGTCTCATAAGACTCCGGGTGCTCCGCTTGATGAATCGCCCAGCGGTCGCGCCACGTCGGGAGGTCGCAAACATTCAACACCTCGTAGAGGCGGAGCCCATCCGGAATACCGAAATAACCCAGTAACTCGGGCGGAGAACCCTGGAAAACGACATCACCCTGATAGACCACGGTCACCCAGTCGAACTGGTTAAGCTTGCCGAGATTATGAATAATACAGACGAAGCTTTTGCCGCTGGTTTCGGCGAGATTCCGCAAGAGGGCCAGAATCTGATCCTCGGACTGCGGATCCAGCCCGGAGGTAACTTCGTCGCAGACCATGCAAGGCGGATCCAGGGTCAACTCCAGGCCAAGCGAAAGACGGCGGAGCTGGCCGCCGGAAAGAGCCGAGACACGCTTGTCGCGGTGGGGTGCCATCCCCGTCACGCCAAGCACTGACTCCAAGCGACGGGTGCGTTCGGCGGCATCCGGCACGGCGAGCTGCAGGGCATACTCCAGCGATTCGGCCACCGTTAACTGGGGCTGGGCCGCGGTGAACTGCGGAGCGAAACCGACCTTACCAACGAGATCCTCCGTGCAAGTGATACGCTGACCAGCAAGCGAAGCATCCCCGGTCGAAGGCAAGATGCCAAGGATGGCCTTCATTAACGTGGTCTTACCGCAACCGGAAGGCCCGATGACGGCATTCAAGCCACGGGGCAGGAAACGAGCACTGGCGCCATCCAAGATGATCGGGCCGTTGGCACCCGCCTGGACAGTGAGGTTTTGGCAGCTCAGCATTGGTTGTAATCTTGCTTCGGCACCCCCGTGGGTAAAGGATTAATGCCATGAGCCCCAAAGTCCTCGCGACCGCCGCCCTGCTCGCGACCGCCGCCCTCTCCCCTCAGGCAGACGCCTTCCAGATGACCAAGAAGGCTATCCGCAACCAAGGCATCTTCGGCATCAAGGTAGCTAACACCGACATGGGCTTCTACGGCCGTGCGGACTCCATCCTGTCGATCTCCTTTCAGGAATATACCACCGGCTCCTTCATTGTCGCCGAAGTTGTCATCGACATGAAGGACTCCAATCAGCAATTCCGCATCTACAACACTCGCCCAGCGGGCACGGCTGATATCGCCAACCGCGCGAACCGCGCCAGCGCCGCTAATTCCCAGAACCGCGGCCTCGACCCGACGGAAGCGCGTAAGGCACCCAGCTTCGGACCCCTCGACGTCCTTGAGTCCAAGGTTAACAACGTGATCAACAACACCGCTGGCGATATCGTCGTGAAGACCTACCCCACCACCACCCACGCCAAGACAGTGGAGATGGTCATCTCAACCAAGGCCGAGCTGCAATTGCTCTACTCGAAACTCATCAGCCTCTACACGGGCATAGAAGTTGAAGCCGTCGACGGTGCTTCAGTCGAAGGCTCGAATGGTGCCACGGCCGCGGCTACCGCCGCGGGCAGTACCGCAGCCAAGATCAAGATCAACTCGATCGGCGGGGTGCTCTTCACGCTCGAGTAAACCGGAGGCAACCCCCGAC
>CAIRLQ010000351.1 GCA_903879465.1 uncultured Opitutia bacterium
CCCAGATCCGGTGTGGTGGTTCGGGGGTGGCTTCGACCTGACTCCTTACTACGGTTTCGACGAGGACGCAGTCTCCTGGCATCGCGCCGCCCAGCAAGCCACGGGCGCCCACTTCCCGAAGTTCAAGACTTGGTGCGATAACTACTTCTTGCTCAAGCATCGCGGCGAACAGCGCGGCATCGGCGGCGTGTTCTTTGATGATTTCACCGAGGGCGGCTTTGAGGCGGCCTTCGCGCTGATGCAGAAGGTCGGGGATGCCTTCGGCCCGGCCTACGCCGAGATTCTCCGCCGCCGTAAAGACACGCCCTACGGCCCTCACGAGGTGGAATGGCAAGAGATCCGGCGTGGTCGTTATGTGGAATTCAACCTCGTCTTCGACCGTGGCACCATCTTCGGCCTGCAGTCCGGTGGCCGGACGGAGTCCATCCTAATGTCGCTACCGCCCCGGGTACAGTGGCGCTATTGCCATCAGCCAGCCCCAGGCACCCTGGAAGAACGACTAGTCTCGCATTATCTGAAACCGCAGGATTGGCTCAAGGGGTCCTGATGAACTCCCGCGACCGCTTCCTCGCCGCCCTTCGCCGACAGCCCCATGACCGGGCTCCTGTCTGGATTATGCGCCAAGCCGGTCGCTATCTGCCTGAATACCGAGCCCTGAAGGCGAAGTCGGATTTCGTCACGATGGTTCGTACGCCCGAGCTCGCCGTCGAAGTCACCCTGCAGCCGCTCCGTCGCTTTCCGCAGCTCGACGCCGCGATTCTCTTTTCAGATATCCTGGTCATTCCGGAGGCGCTTGGCGTCGGTTACCGTTTCCGCGACGAAGGTGGCATCGCCATGGAGCGGGCGCTAGCCTCGCCAGACGACGTCGCCACGTTGAAAGTCGAAGGCTCCGCCGACCGACTGCAATACGTCTACGATGCGCTGACGATCCTTCGTAAGGAACTCGGTCTGAATAAGACCCTGCTTGGTTTCGCCGGCTCACCGTGGACCCTCGCTTGCTACCTCGTTGAAGGTGGCGGCTCTGAGGATTTCCCAAAAACCAAGGCGCTCATCAAAGCTGACCCGAAGATGATGCACCGCATCCTTGAGATTTTGACGGAGGCCGTGGCGCAGTATCTCACCCGCCAGTTCGCCGCCGGGGCCGATGCAATTCAGATTTTCGACAGCTGGGCGGGTGCGCTTACCGGTGCCGACTACGAAGAATTCTCGCTTCGCTATATTCGCGCGGTGCTTGAACGCCTGCCCGCCGGTGCCCCAGTCATTCTTTACGCCAAGGGTAAGTCCCCCCAGGCCGCCGCGCTCGCGCAGACCGGTGTGCCGTGTCTCGGGGTCGACTGGACCATGCCGCTTTCGCGGGTGCGCCAGCTGGCCGGCCGCCCCATCTGCCTGCAGGGCAACCTGGATCCTGAATTTATGATCGGCGACCCCGCCGCCGCCTCCGCCGCGACCAAGGCGGTATTGGCCGATAATGCGGGCGACCCCGGGCATATCTTCAATCTCGGCCACGGCATCACGCCGCAAGCCCGGGTCGAG
>CAIRLQ010000352.1 GCA_903879465.1 uncultured Opitutia bacterium
AACGCCGCCGGCACCAAGAACCGCGTGCTCACGACCACCATGGCCTCGGCCAGCGACCTCAAGGACGAGTCGCTCCGCCGGCTACTCGTCAACGGCGTCTTCTGGGGGCTGCGTCTCGACGTCCCCGCCAAGGCGGACGTCACCCCCTTGGTTGAATGGAAGCCGAGCAAATATTCCTTCAATATGTTCCACCCTGGCCTGAAGGCTGAGAATTTCGCGGGAGTGCTGCCGCCTCCCGTCATAGCGCCGCCGCCCACCCCGAAGAAGAAGTAATAAACGGCTTAGGCTGTCCGGGTCACAGGCGCATCGATGGATGCGCCTGTCCTGTTTAGGGACGAATGCCGCGGTTCACCAGCAACTGAATCAAGCCGTCGTTATAGATGATATAGGCGCCTTCGCGTGAGGTCGCATCGCGCACTTCGATGTCATCGGTGACGACGAACCATGGGGCTTCGACGGTCTTATCTTTGGCCACGAGATCCATGATGTCGTGGTCGGCCTTGGAGCCGGCGCGGCTAAAGGTGATTTTGATGCGCGGATTGGAGGTCTTCAGGGTGACCGGTTGTCCGTCAAAACTCACCCACAGGTGAAGGCCTGCCGCCTCATCGGCAAGTTTCTCAAGTAACTGGACGACCTTCTGGCGTGCGGCGGTGTCGAGGACGAAGCGATTTTCGCCTTGGGCATTTTTCTTGGAGCCGAGTTTTAATCCGAGATATTCCTGGCGAAGACAGGCGAAGTTATTGGCGTCGACTGCGAGTCGAGCTGGTTCACCGGTGGCAGCGGCGCGCTCGAGGAGCGCCAGTGGCCCAGATTGCTTGTGCTCGT
Source organism: uncultured Opitutia bacterium (assembly GCA_903879465.1). Taxonomy (GTDB): domain Bacteria; phylum Verrucomicrobiota; class Verrucomicrobiia; order Opitutales; family UBA953; genus UBA953. The sequence continues at coordinate 826 of CAIRLQ010000352.1, forward strand.
GGAACGCCTGATCGGCGAGCAGGGAGCGACGGCGATGTATATCGCGCCGATAAAGGTCGGCGTGACGGGAATCCACCAGCCCGGATTGCTCGGCGAGATGCAGGGCGCTTTCGATCGACTTGAGTTCCCGGGTGTCGGCCACGTTGATCTTCGCGGAGATGCGCTCCAAGAAGGGATCCGAGGGATGGTCGCGCTTCTCTAGTTCATAGCGGACTTTTTCGACGTGTTCGGTAATCCGTTTCTCGAGGGCGATGACTTCGGGTAAAGTCTGACCGGCGGTGCGCTGGTAACGGCGGAGCAGCTTGAGCATGTCTTCCATCTGGGGGATGGCCTGGCGTAGCTCATGTTCCTTTGCCAGGAACGGATCGGCATCCCGCTGGGCTTTTCGCACTTTCTCGTAGGTCTCCGTCGTCAGCTGGCGTAGCTTGGCCACCTCATCGGAGGCGGATTTCAAGATCCGGGCGTCGGCGAGCCAGGGGCGAATTTCCTCGGAGAGTAGTGCTTCGGCAATCTCGCGGGCCTTCTTGGCCACTTGTTCGCGAGCGCGTTCGAGTTCGCCACGGAGGCGGAGGATATCTTCTTCGGCTTTATTGGCGCGGGTGTTGGTGGCCTGGACTAATGATTCCATTGCGGCCAAGTTCTGGGTGGATTCCTGGGCCTGCCGGGCGGCTTCCTCGCGCACTTTGCGGACCTCGGCGTCCTTGGCCTCGATTTCGTTGCTATGCTGTCTCCTTACTTGGCGGAGTTCGTTTTCGCGGGCGGCTTTCCCTTGGGCGAGATCTTGTTGAAGCCGGCGGAGAGTGCGGTCGGCGGAGTCCAGCGCGTCGGCAGAATCAGGTTCGGGCTTTTCGCTCTGGCCGCTGATTTTATTCATAATCGCCTTCCAGGCCTTGGCGTCTGGCTTACCGGATTGGGGTTTGGATTGAGCGGATAACTTGGTGAGCAGATCGACCGGCAGGGTGGCTTCTTTCTGTTCGGCCTGATTATTCCAGAGGATGCAAAGCAGGGTGGCGCGCGGACCGCCGATGACCGCGGCGAGTTCGTCGATGTGCTCGAGTAACTTTACTTTTTCGCACTTCAGGGTTTCCGCGTACCAAGGCAAGTGGTCAGAGATGGCCGAGGCATCCTGGGCCAGGCGGGAGAGCCTCTGCTTGAAGAGCCATTTCGCATTGCGCAGGAATGGTCGGCGGTGGATGAATCCGCCAGGAATCTGCTTGGCCAAGGCGAGGAGCGGTGCGTCGGCGACATGGTTCAGGTCCAGAATCAGTTGCTCCGACAACGTCTTGCGCAACGGGTCGATCGTATCGGTCTTGTAGGAGAATTGTCCCATCGAGGAAGCATAGTTGGCCGCTCAGTCGGGGCAAGGGCTGGCCTGCTCTCTGGGCGGTTTTTTTGGTTCAGACTCGCCAGCGGGAAGGGAAGGGGGTTCGTTCGAGCCTGTTTGATGCGTTCCGCTGATTCTATCGTCATCCCCCTCTGCTCGGCTGTGGGTTATACCTTCGCCGCCTTGATGCTCAAGCGGGCCATGGACGGCGGTCACCCCTGGCGGGTGCTATTCATCGTGAACCTCATCGGGGCGGTCCTATTCCAGACCTGGCTTCTGCATGGGGGTGAGCCTTTCACGACCGCCAACGTCACCCACGCAATTTTGGCCGGGACGGCATTCTTTATCGGCCAGGTTTTTACCTTCATCGCCATCAGTCGCGGGGATATCTCCATCGCGACGCCCGTGCTCGGGACTAAGGTGGTCTTTGTCGCCTTACTGGTCTTCGTGACCGGCGGCGAACACCTTGGCTGGAAGCTCTGGGTGGCGACCTTCCTGACTACGCTGGCTTTAGCCCTGCTGGGTGGGGAGTGGCATGCAAATCGTCAACGCCTGTTGGTGAGCGTCGTCTTTGCTTTTCTTGCCTCGATCGCCTTTGCTGCGACCGATGTCATGCAACAGCTATGGGTGCCGACGCTCGGTTTCGGTCACTTCGCGCCGGTGATGTTTGCGACAGTCGGGGCACTATCGTTTTCCCTGATGCCGTTCTTTTCGGCGCCGTTACGCGAGATGCCCCGATCCATGGTGGTCTGGGCGTTTGGCGGTGGCTTGGTGCTCACCATCCAGGCCATGGGTATCGCCTATTGTATCGCAGTCTACCATGAAGTGACCGTCACGAACGTCCTCTATAATACGCGCGGTCTGTGGAGCGTCGCGCTGGTGTGGGTCATCGGACATTGGTTCTCCAACGCCGAGAAGCACGTGGGGCGGGCGATTATGACACGTCGATTGATTGGCGCGCTGATCCTGCTGGCCGCAGTTTACCTCAGTCTGTCCTGATTAGAGGTCGGTGTTGTCTATTAGGCGCGTCGTGCCGAGGTGGCAGGCGATCGCGATGGCGCACTTTCGTCCGGCGGTTGAGGTGACTTTCGCCATCGTCTCCAAATCGATGATTTCGCAATACTGGGTCTTCAGCGCTGGCTGGGTTGCCAGCACGGTCTGCGCCGCATCCCGCAGGCGTACGGCCTCGGTGACGCCGGTTTGGGCTAGGGCTTTGGCCGCGGCCATGGCGGCGGGAATGGTTTTCGCCTGGGCCAGCTGTTCGACCGAAAGGTAGCGATTGCGCGAACTCATTGCGACGCCGTTGGCTTCGCGTACGGTCTCATGCGCGACGATGCGGACGGGGATGTGCAGGTCGCGTACCATGCGGCGGATGACTGCGAGTTGTTGCAGGTCCTTACGGCCAAAGACGGCGAGGTCGGCCTGTGCGACGTTAAAGAGCATGGCTACCACGGTTGCTACGCCCTCGAAATGTCCAGGGCGGAATTCGCCGCAAAGCCCTTCGGAGATACCGGCGACGCGGACATGGGTCGAGGCGTCGGGGTCGTATAAATCCTCGGTTTTTGGAGCAAAAATAAGATCAGCGCCAGCCTGCTGGCTGCCAGCCCGGTCGGCGTCGAAGGTGCGCGGATATTTAGAGAAATCCTCATTGGGGCCGAACTGGGTCGGGTTGACGAAAATCGAGACCACGACATAGCCACTTTCCTGCTTGGCTCGTTGAATCAAAGCGAGGTGTCCGGCGTGCAGGCAGCCCATGGTTGGCACTAAGCCGATGGTTTTTCCTGCCCGACGGGCGCGGGCCACGGCGGCTCGTAACTCAGGAATGGTGTGGACGACCTCCATGCGCTCCACCCTAGGGGGCGAGGGCCTGCCCGCAAGGAACACTTCTCCGCCCACTTGTCGTTTCCGTCATACACCGCACGATTCCTTACTTGGCAGGTCAGGCTGGACGCCCAAAGTTGGGGGGACTCACACCTCCCGCCATGTCGCACTTCCCCACTGTCCCTAAAATCGAGTTCGAAGGATCGAAGTCTAAGAATCCATTCGCATTCAAGCACTACAATCCGGACGAAAAGGTCGGCGGAAAGAAGATGAAGGATCACATGCGCTTCGCCGCTGCCTATTGGCACGTGATGCGCAACAGCCTCTCCGATCCGTTTGGCGCTGGCACCGCGCTGATGCCCTGGGACGACGGTTCCGACTCTCTCGATAATGCGCTGCGTCGCGTGCCGGTATTCTTTGAATTTCTTGAAAAGTGCCAAATCGATTTCTACTGCTTCCACGATCGCGATATCTCTCCAGAAGGTAAGACCCTGACCGAGACTCACGCTAATCTCGCACGTGTCACAAAGGAGCTGAAGGCATTCCAGAAGGGCACGAATAAGAAACTCCTTTGGGGTACCGCTTGCCTCTTTTCTCATCCGCGCTACGCGCAGGGCGCGGGCACTTCGCCTAATGCCGACGTATTTGCCTACGGTGCGAGCCAGGTTCGCCACGCACTCGAGGCCACCAAGGCCCTCGGCGGCGA